>JBARBA010000391.1:0-30475 GCA_049792555.1 Anaerolineales bacterium | reverse complement strand
CTTTCATATTCGTCTCCTTATTTTTTTTATTGAAATCGAGAGGGTAAAAACAGATTGCTTGAGAGAAATTTTCGATATTTACATGGACAACTCCTTTTTTGTTGTTGAACAGAATCCATCAAATCATTTATAATATTTTATACAAGAGGGGCATTTACCGCTCGCCCCTTCCGTCAGAAAAACGACAAAAAACGGACATCCTATGGAAATCGAAGCCATCACCCCGGATATCGTCGAAGCGTACCTGGGCGCTTACCAGCGGGCCGAAAAAGCGCCCGCCGAATTGCTACAACTGCACTTCTTGCAGGAGCGCGCCTTTGCTTCTCCCAAAGAGCGGGAGTTTTGGCTGTTCGACCAGATGCACGCCTGGGCCGCGGAAGCGCTGGAGCGCTGCCGCCAGTACGAGGGGCTGCAAACCCCCGCATCCGCCTCGCCGCTCGAAAGTCTCAGGGACGATTTCGCGCCCGGCAGCCAGTTGCTCGAAAGCTGGAGCGCCGTCTATTATCGTTACCTGGCCCAAACCCCCTTGCGCGTCGAAAAAATGCTGGAAGTCACGCCCTATGGCGAGAAAAACCTGCGGCGGCGCGTCGAATCGGGCCTAAAGGAAATCGTCAAACTGCTTTCGCAGGCCGAGATCGAAAGCCACCAGCGCCAAAACGTCCGCATGCGCGGACGCTTCATTCCCTCGCCCGATTACACCCGGCTCTTTGGGCTGGACCGGCAGGTTTCCCGGCTGGTGGAAACCGTCAGGAACAGCGCGCCGAACGAACGCTTTTTCAGCGTGGAGGGCATCGGCGGCGTCGGCAAAACCACCCTGGCCCAGGCCGTCGCCGCTCAACTGGCGGCGTGGCCCGAACTGGACGGCATTCTGTGGGTCAGCGCCAAACATGAATTTTTGAACCTTGACGGCGCGAAGAAAGTCGACCTGGAGAAAAACACGCTCGATATCGTCTCGGCGCTCGCCTCCCAAATGGGGCTGGATTACCTGGCCGGGCTGTCCCTGGAGAAAAAACTGGCCGGGCTTTCGGCGGCGCTGGCGGCGCGCAAGTGCCTGCTCGTTTTGGACAACCTGGAAACCGTGCAGGACGTGGCGCAGTTGCTGCCGCGCCTTTTCGACCTGGCCGGGCCGTCCAAATATTTGCTGACCAGCCGCCAGGCCATGTCGAATTACCCGCAGGTGATTTCATTTTCGGTGGAGCACCTGTCGTACGCCGACGCCGAAGCCTTTTTCGTCCACGAAATCGAACGCAACGCCCGCCGCGCCGTCAAAGACGCCATCCCCGACGGCTTCATGCCCGCCGTCTACGATTTGGTGGGCGGCATTCCCCTGGCCCTCAAGTTGATCGCCGCGCAAATCGGACGGGCGCAGCCGCCCGAACAGGTCTTGCAAAACCTGCGCGCCGGCAAAGACGCCCAGCGCAAAGACAAAGACGCCGAACTATTCCCCTATATCTACAAAGCCTCCTGGGAGTTGCTCGGCCAGGCGGCCCGCGACCTGCTGCTGTCCATGCTGTTTGTCCCGCTCGAAGGCGAAACGCTGGACTGGATTCGAATGAACGCCGGCGTGGACGACGACGCATTCCCGGCGGCGCTCAACGAACTGCTCAACCTTTGCTTGGTGGAAACCACCGGCTCCATTTTTTCGCCGCGCTATTTTATCCACCGTTTGACCGCCACTTTCCTGAAAACGGACCTGCGCGCGCGTTGGGCCAAAGCAAAATGAGACCTGTGAGCGCCCGCGACGCCACCCTCAGCCGCTTTCTCCAACAGACGAGAAATGCCCTGGCGAAAAGCGCCTCGTTTCTCGCCGAAAACCGCCAGAACCCGCTGGTCGCGCGCCGGCATTTTGCCAGCGTCCAGACCATGCTCGAACGCTTCCACGAATTCCAGCCGCTCTTTACCGGCGACGAAGATGGCTTGCTGGCGGCTAATTTGATCCTGTCCCTGGGCAGGTGGCCTGCCGCCTGGGGTGTTTCCCACGTCTGGGAAAATGAACTCAAGTTTTCCATCAAAGCCTGCAACACAAGCGGACGCGCAGCGCTGGCGGCGGAGGCCGCTTGCTTGCTGGCCGAGTTGTGCAGCGCCAGGAGCGCAGCGGGAGATTTGCGCCGCGCCAACCGCTGGGCCGCGCTGGCGGTGGAAAAAGCCTACCTTTCCAAAGACGCGCGCGCCATCGGCCAGGCGGTTTTTGTTCGCCTGCAAACTTTGCTGAAATCGAAAAAAAACGAGAGCATCCCGCTGCTCTATGAGCAGGCGCTTCAAGCGATTGAGGCTGCCTCGCCCGACGCCGATTCCCGCTTGACCGCCCTGGCTTTCCTGTGCATCCCCTATGCCAGGTTCTTGCACCGCAATGGCGAAACCCAAAAAGCGATCCAGTCCATTACGCAAATGATCGACAGCCTGCACCCCGCATTGGCCCTGAACCTGGATATCCATAAAGAATTGTATGACCTGCGCGGCGTCCTTTACTGGGCAAGCGGCGATTACCAGGCGGCCCTGGCCGATTTTGACCTGGAATACGCCCTGCTAAACCGCAAGCCCGATCTTGAAAATGTTGATTACGACCAAAACGAGATCGACGTTTTGCTGATTTCGGTGTTTGCCAACCGGGCGCTGGTCTTCAGCACATTGGGGCAACTCAATGACTCTGCTGCCATGACGTTGCGCGCCATCGAACTCAGCCGCAAAGTCAATGCTTCTTCGCTATTGATGCGCCAGATGGGGGATTTGGGCCGCAACAAACTTTGCCGGGGGGAACTGCAACAGGCGCTCGAATGCCTCGAAGAACAACGCCAAATGGCGCAGACCGCGAACGATACGGATCAGGTGTATTTGGCGACCTACAATCACGCCGGTACTTTGATCTTTGCCGGGCGAGCGCAAGAGGCGCGCCCCGACCTGTTAAACTTGCTAAAAATATTCAAACGCCGCAAGAGCGCTTTGACTTACGCCGGGCTGCTCATCGATATGAGTGTGTGTTGCTGGCATCTGGGCGAATTGCAAACCGCGAAAAACTATTACCAACAGGCGTGCGATTTTATTGTCGCCCAACAACTGGAGTCTTTCACCCCCGCCATTTTGCGCTGCGGCGCGTTGTTCGAAGACAAAACCAACGCCAGGGCAAACCTGGAAAAGGCGCTTTCCCTGGTTCGAGCATCAAATTCCAAATTTGATGAAACAGCCTGCATCTTGCACCTGGCTTACCTAAGCGATGATCTTGCCGCGAAACAGACCTATTGGCGCGACGCCCTCTCACGCCTGGAAGAGATGGGGGCGCTGGCCTGGGTCGAGCACAAAAGCCCTGACGATTTTGTGATGTTGCCTTTTTTTTCTGCTTGATGAGACCTAAAGACCTCCGAGTTCTTCAAGAACTCGGAGGTCTGCTCTCGGAAAGCAAAAAATCCACCCCCAAATTTTCGCGCGCACGCCAGCCCTGGCGCGTTTTTTGTTGGGAATGGGACATCGGGCGGCAAACAAGGTTGAACTTATACCAGGATTGGGTGGATACGCATCGACTCCGAAAATTCGGAGTCACGTTTAAAGTCCCCACGCTTCACAAGTCCTTATACTCTGAGTTGCAAGCTTGCACATTTCTTTGTAGCATCATTCAGAAGGAGACTGAAATGGATATTTAAATTCTATAGTTCACATCACTAATTACATAGATGTGACAGTACTGACGTGTTTTGCCATCAACTTGGCAGTTTCATGTTACCTACTCCTGGTAATTGAAAGGATTGGGTAGATGGAAAATTATTCAATACCACAAAATGAAAGGAAACTAAAATGAATAAAAGATTTCTGGTTCGTCTGATCATCAGTTCACTTCTAATTCCGTTGATATTCGCATCTTTTCTTCCGACAAGTGGGGTTTCAGCAGCAGCATTAGCCTTGGGAACAGCGATTATCCGATCTGCCCATTTTTCGGTAGCAAATTGGGATAAAAATCTGTCCTTGGATATTAATGCAACTTGCGATGCTGGTGCACTTGTAACAACTAGCACCCTCGATTATAAAAATGAACAACCATATTTTCATGAAAAGCCACTTAATGGGAATTGGCATGTAGACCTATCTGATTTAAAACCTCGCATAAACTACTTCCTTGATATTGATTGTTATGGCTTCATCGATGGTGTCGGTCGCAATTGGCATTACCAGGTGAGCTTTACTGGAAAAACAGCCAAGGCTGTCCTAATTAGCATTGACGGGTTCACGCTTTTCAAAAATGGCTACAGCGAATTAACACAAGATCAAAATTGGGGACGCGCTAATCTGAAGGTCTGTGCCGATAATTTAGTGGGTAATACTGTCTATGTATATTTCAATCGGGCAGGGAGATCATGGCCTTATGAGAAGAAAGCAACTTCGAATTGTGTTATTTTTGTGGATATGGATGGAACTGGCCCGCTCCTTAAGGGAATAACATATTACTCCCGCGTGGCTTTAAATCGAGAACCCCTTAAAGACTGGCCTATTCCGTGCGCAAATGCTACGAGCGGACAAGGGTTATGCGACCAAATAACCGTACCGGCCAATACGCCCACAAAGACTGCATCCCCAATTCCTACGTTTACACCAACGATCACGAAGACATTACCTCCCAGCGCCACATCCACATCTACCCCAACCACTACTTTTACACCGACCCTAACACTGACTCCAACAAATACACTAACGCCAACAAATACCCCCACCCTTACTTCAGCCCCCGCTACTGATACCAATACCCCATCCCCAACACCTATTGTTGCCAATACCGGCACACCGACGACAGTCACCGACACGCCAACATTTACGGCAACACCGACGCCCACCAAGACTGGAACGGCAACTTCAACAATGACCCCAACGCCAACGATTACGAATACACCCACCCAGACACCTACTGCAACCGTTACGCCTTTCAATATTTTGGTACACATTTTGGGCGCTGGTTTTGAATCAACCTATCGTGGTGGATGGATGTATATTACTGAGCAAAATCCGGTTTATACATCAATCGATTCCCCAATCTATACCCGAAGCAGAACAGTGCCCTATACCAATGACGTGGATTGGGTGCGCTGGCGACCAACCATACCGATTACAGGTTATTACCTGGTTTGTGTTTTTGCGCCATCTTATAGACACTCAACAGGCATTACCAACCAGGCCAGATATACAATCCACCACGCCAACGGTGATAGCGTTTCCATTCAACCGCAATCGAACATGAGCGGTAACTGGATGAATTTGGGACGTTACCAATTCAACCAGGGCACAGATGGATATATCTACATGGGAGACTATACGGGCGATAACCCCTGGCAACTGATCTCCGCCGATGCCGCCAAAGTCGTCTGGTCGCCATCCGGTAACGAAACCTGTTCACAATGATTTAACGCGAAAGGCTGATGAAAAATAATTTGTGAGATCAAGCCTGAAAAGAATCGAAACATCACCCTCCAAGCTCATTTTGGATGGTGATGTTTTAGCGAAAAGAAAGCCGGGAGGGTTTTAATCATCAAATGCGGGAAGCGGTGGTTAACTCACAGTATGAGTACGGATTGCCAGAATTGGTCACGTGTCCGGTGGAAGAAATCATCTACATCCTGAAACTTTCCTCGTCAATCGCCCCCAACGCCAACAGGTTATCTTTCTGTGTATCGTTCAACCCGCTTGCTTTTGTGATATTCATCTTTTCATATGGCAAACCGGGTTTCAAAACCCGGATGCATTCGAAGGTCGTAGCATCCCAAAGACGGATGGTTCCATCGCGGCTGCCGCTGGCGAGGATTTGTCCATCTGCATTGAAAGCGAGATCCCACACGACATCCGTATGTCCTTCCAAAATGTGCAGACAATCCAGGCTTTGGGCGTCCCAAATGCGGATTGTTTTATCGTATCCGCCGCTGGCGATGCGTTGTCCATTGGGGCTAAACGACACGCTTTTCACCTGGCCCGTATGTCCCTTGAGAACGGCGGTTTGCTCCATCTTTTCCAGGTCCCATAAGCGCACCATGTGGTCGCTGCTGGCGCTGGCCAAGCGCTGCGCTTTTTCGTTAAAGCTCAAACTCCAGACCGGCGAGGGGTGATCTTTAAAAGTGTGGAGAAGTTCTTTCCGTTCCATATCCCAGCACTGAATCATTTGATCTTCGCCGCCAACGATGAGCCATCCTCTTTGGGGTTCGAAAGCAAGAGCGTACGTTTCAAAACCGATTGCCAGCGTTGCCAGCAAAGAATTTGTGTTCACGTCCCAGACCGAAGCGCTATCGCCGCACGTAATCAACCTCTGCCCATCGGGGCTAAAAACTGCCATCCCAAAGGGTTTTGTATTCTCTCTAAATGACTTTAATGTCCTGCCTGTCCCGGCGTCCAACAAATGCACGAGTCCATTCTGGGAACCACAAGCGATCAGCGTGGCTTCCGGGTTGAATACAGCCTTCACCCTCGGTTGACCGGCTTTCTTGAAAATGCTCCGGCTTTGGCCCGTTTTTATATTCCACAGGCGGCCCACGCCGTCGTCGTGTGTGCTGAGCAAGAGGACGGCGTCTACCGGTGAAAAGGCGATGGATGAAATCCCCAAACTATATCCTTTGTATGAAAAGATGCTGCCCAGGTCTTGGGCGCTCCAAATCCTGAGCGAATGGTCATCGCCGCCGCTTGCCAGCAAGTCGCCTTTTGGCGAAAACGCGACCGCCCATAAAATGTTTTCGTGACCCGTCAACGTTTTTATGCGCTGCCCGGTTTTAATATCCCAGACCTCGATGAAATTCGTATTGTTGGCTACCGTTACCAGCCTGTCTCCTTGCGGGCTGATTGCCAGGCAGCGGACTTCCGTATTGGGGGTATGGATCGTTTTAAGGGGGCTTCCGTCTTTCCCGCGCCATATCCTGACGGTTCTATCGTGACTCCCGCTGGCGATAAAGGCGCCATCCCTGGAAAATTCCGCCGTCCAAATAAAGCTGCGATGCCCTCGCAGCGTTCTGATGTAAGTGTAAGAATCCGTGTCCCAAAGTTTGAGGGTGCAGTCGGTGCTGGCGCTCAACAACAAGCGCTTATCCGGGCTAAACCTTAGGGAACAAATCCATATATCATGCCCCTTGAATTCCTTGATGCAATTGCCGCTGGAAATATCCCACAGTTTGATGAGGCCGTCGTCGCCTGCGCTCGCCATGATTTGTTTTTCAAAATCGATGGCCAAAGTAAACACGCGCCCGCCATGTCCGGTAAACATTTTTATCGGATGACCGGTTTTTACGTCCCACATCCGAATTGTCTGGTCCTCGCTGGCGCTAAACAGTTCCAATCCATTTTCAGAAAAACACAGGGCGCATACGCAATCTGTATGCTCACGGAATGTAAAAACAAGCTGGCGAGTCTTTAGCTCCCACATCAAGATTCCGCCGGTGTGGGTTCCTGCGGCGATATACTCTCCCGATGGACTAAATGCGATTGAGGTAATATTGCCAAAGACTTGGGTGAAATTGCACCGGCTAAAGATCGAGCGGCTAAAATTTGTGTTTTCCAGGCGAAGGTTTTGAAGATTGGCCTCCCGGATTGCCATGCCGGAAAAGTCATAGCCATGCATGTCTATTTCCAGGCTGTTCAGAATGTTGATGATATTACCGGCGTCGTAATGGGGCTTTTGTCCGTAATGCTTTTGGAGCAGTTCCAGTCTTTCTTTCAAGTGCGTCTCAACGCCTTGCGGCCCCCAGGCAGTCAGCAACATCTCGGCCAGGGGTTTGATGATCAGGCGCAGTTGGTTTTCCCTGATGTATTCCCTGGAGGTTGCTTTTGACAGCGCAAGGGTGGGGGTGATTTCTATTCTTTGTCCGTTAATTTCATCCAGCGCTTTGGCAATCAGGCGGTTCGTCATATATTCCATGACGACGTTTTGCAAGGTGAAGCCCGAAGATGTTCCTTCCACCAGGGAGCGGTTTTGCAAAGAATTGAGGGCGTCGAGCAAATCGGCTCGTGAGCAGGGCAAGATCAGGTTGTTGTGCAGCGTGTCAATCGCGGCGGCCTGGCGCTCCACCGTCAGCCAGTACATGATATTTTGTTCGAGCAAAGTCAATCGGTCGAATTGCTCATCCAACACGTTGCGAATGTCACCGAAAACGGTTCCGCCCTCAGCCAGGAAATCCCCAAGTTTCCCATTAAATAAGTTTTGGATTGTTCCTGCAATTACTTTCAGGGCCAAAGGATTGCCGCCATACAGTCGGACGGTTTCCGCCCAATCGTTTTCTGACCCTTCGATGGATTTGTCTTGAAGGATCGTTTGCAGGTCCGCCGGTTCCAGCCCGGAGAGTGTGTAGCAATGAACGGCCGGCGAATCTTCGTCGAACAAGGCCAACTCTTTGGGCTTTTCGCGGCTGGTCAAAAGCAGGCAACTATGATGCGCGCTTTCCCCCAGGACTTGAATGAGACGGCCATAACCCTCGTAGCCGTCGCGATAATGGCCGGCCTGTTTGCCGACCTGCATGACCGACTCCAGGTTATCGAGGATGAGCAGGCAGCGATATTTACGCAGGTATTCCAATAATCCGGCGATTTGGGCATCCACGTCGTTCGATAAACTGTTTACCTGTTGATCTGATAAGAACCGGACAAATTCATCCAGGATTGTTTTCAGGGGTGGGGCTTCCCGAACGGAGCGCCAGATTACGTAGTCAAACTGATTGCTGACTTGCTGCGCTGCTTTGGCGGCGAACATCGTTTTCCCGATCCCCCCGATCCCCAGGAAAGCGACGGCCCGGCAACGCTCCAGCGCAATCCATTTTTCTGCCCTCTGAATTTCTTGCGCGCGTCCCGAAAAATTACTCTGGACGGGGGCTTCGCCCCAATCGATGGGATGTGGGTGCGCGAAGGATAATGCCTGCTCCTCGTATGAAAGAGCCGGCAAGAGCGCGCGGTAAAGTTGATGGACGTTTGGATAACCGGCTGAATTCAAAAACCTGAGCAAGTGATTTTTTTCTGTGATGCCTTTTTGGCGCACCAGCTCTTGCGCCAGTTTTTCGATGTCTTCCATGCTGGATGGGACATGGCCTCTGCCCCAATAATCAATTGGAGAAGCGCCTGTTTTGCCCAGGGCAAGACCCAGGCGGTGTTCCACAGATTGCCTGGTTTCATCTTGATTTTCGGCAATATTTGCGACTGCCTTTTTGAGCAATTTTCCAAATTCTGAGGGCGATTTTCCCATAGACGATTTATCTTTGCTCTGAGCGTTCAGGGGATCGTTTGAAATATAAGATGTGAAGGCTTTTCGGTTGCAGGAAAGCTCTCACGATTATAGTACACCGATAAAACTTTAACCATTCCTGAAAACTACCACCTTTACAACAATCAAGGTGAGTCGTTGGGTATTTTTTACCAACGACTCACTCACATCAACCCTACGCCAAAAACGGGAGCATATTTTACGCAAACAGATACACCCACAGGTCTGCCCTACCAACATCCAAACCCGTTAGCAATTTCCAGGCTGGCGGCAATGCTAAATCAAACAGGATGCCGCCATTCAGGATGGGGATTTCCAATTGCTCCACCCCGCGTGGCAAATCCATCAGCGGATGAGCATTCCCAAGACGAGAAAGCTTGCTCTTACTCTCCCGCTTCATCCGGCGAATATCATCCGGTGATACCGGCCAGAATACCACCCGCCGCCCATCCTTGCCCGCACAAACCAGCGCCTGGGGTTTTTCAAAAAACTCGGTCATAGTTAAGTCCAGCGCTTCGCCGTAAATCTTTGCCACAACCTGATTCAGCCAAGCCACCGGATTGTCCACCTTCACATCCCGGGCCAGTTTTTCGCGCTTCAAGCGCAAATCTTGCATGGTTTTCGGGGATGTAGAACAGGCGTTGGGCAGTCAGTCCGCGGGCGCGCAGCCCGGTTCGACGACGCGCCGGGCAGATTCGGCTTGCTCGAAGCGCGAACGGTCTGCAAACAGCCTGACCATGAGCGCCATCCGGAAGGCTGGCTTACCCAGGGACAAGTGCGACTCTGTCGCGTCCATGTCGGTATCCGAGGCTTGTTCGGTCATCGAAGGGTGGCGACCGGTTTCCTCGGCCAGCGCCAGCATGACGCCTTCGAAGAGCGCGCGAAGCGCGTGCCGAGCGCAGGGAACCTCGCAGCGCATCCGGGGGTTCGCGGCGCAGGGCGATGCCCTGCACTTGTCGAAGGGTAACGGAGTCGATGATGACGGGCAGTCCGGTGTAGGACAGGTCGGCACGCTGCGCGAGGCGCGACCAGGGACGGTCTGGGGCATCCCCGGCACGCCCGCGCCACACGCCGACAACGGCAGCAGGACGCCCCGCCAGGAAGACCAGGTGGTCTTCGCCCAGTTCCACGGCTTCGGGGGCCGATGGATGTGATAAAGGAATTCGTTTTCGGTTTAGGCATACCCCCATGATTTGAATCAATTGGAAACTTCGCACATCCTTGATATACTGGTATTCATTCAAGGAATCCTGTGTCAACATCATCTAACTTGCCGGGAGTAAACCTTCAAAAATCTTTGGACCGTATGAGCAGCCTGATGGGTTGGTTCGTCGAAAAAATCAGGAACGATGTTGATAAGGGGCTTTTCGAGATAAATCGTCTGAGCGAAGATATTCTCATCCCAATTCTGTCAGAAGTTTATGAGCATACTCATCTTGAAAATCCAAACAAGAATGATGGAGAGAATTTTCCGGGTATTGATCTGGGTGATGCGGTTGCCAGAGTCGCCTTTCAAATCACATCAGGAGCAGATGGCCCCAAAATAACGGATACTTTGCAAAAGTTCGTTAAGTATGAGCATTATAAAAGGTTTGACCACCTGATTGTATACATCATTACCCAAAAACAAAGAAGTTATGCAGGCGCCGGCTGGAAGACAAGTCAGCTATCGGTTTTATTGACATTTTCCTGTTTCTCCTTTGTTTGATTTAGCCAGCGATAGGCTGCTTGCAATCGCCCTATCGCTGCTCGCTGAGGTTGATGTTCAAGACGAACGTTTTGCGGTGAGATAGCTTTCTGCTATTCGGTTTTCAAAGTGCAATCCCTTGCTTTTGTCGTTTGTAACCATGACGTATTTTCACGAATTTCTTAAGACAAAATCTGCGACACCGTGCCATAGGGTACGGGTAGATTTTGCTTCACAGCCAAAATGGAAGAGCTAATAATTCACGTATCATCTCAATATCGGTGGTTGAGTAGGCGGCGATGCCATTCCGCCGCCGTACACTGCACCGAACGCAGTGCAGGTGTCGAAACCACCTTACAACAACAATTTCCCCGAAATACTGAGATGGTACTAATTCACAAGGGAGTAAACATGACTACTAATTTATCTGTAACCACCAAAAAATATATTGGTCCCCAAATCCCATCCCTATTCGAATATCTCCTGAAAATCCGTCACGGCGACCCGCCCGATCTTTTATACAAATTGGCGCAAGAATATGGTGAAGTGGTCCATTTGAGTGTTGGCAAACGGCCGGTGTTCTTTGTGGCCAGCCCCAAAGGCGTGGAACATATCCTGCAAACCAACCAACACAACTACCGGGGTTTTAACTACAGCCACGAACAATTACGCCCATTGTTGGGGAACGGTCTGCTCACCAGCAACGGCGAAACCTGGCTCAAACACCGCCGCCTTGCGCAACAGGCCTTTCATAAAAACCAATTGGAAAAATTATCCAAACTGATGGTCGTAACCATCCACAATTTCCTGGAACAATGGGAAACTTGTATTGGCGCGCAGGCAACGCTGGATATCGGCAGGGAAATGGGCCTGATGACCCTGGGGGTCGTCAGCGAGGCGCTCTTCGGGACCAAAATGGGCGAACGCGCAGTGCGCGTCAGGGATGCGTGGCCGTTGGTATTGGCTCATCTGGTGGGGCGCATGGTCAATCCATTGCGACTGCCGGAGCAATTACCGACCCGCGGCAACCGTCAATACCAACAATCCCTGGGGCTTCTGAACGAGGCCATTTACATGCTCATTTCAGAACATCGCGCCGCCGCACAAGGCGATGAAAACCTGCTGGGAATGCTGATTGCCGCCCGCGACCACAAACTGGACGTGCAGCTTGACGACCAGGAACTGCGCGACGAAGTGATGACCATCTTCCTGGCCGGACACGAAACCTGCGCCAATGCGCTCACCTGGACGTTTTACCTGCTGGCGCGCCACCCCGAGATTCAAGAACGCCTGGCCGGGGAAGCTGCAACCGTGCTCGCCGGTCGGGAACCGGGCTACGCAGACCTGCCGCAATTGCCTTACGCAGCCATGGTTTTCAACGAAGCGCTGCGCATGTACCCACCAGCATGGATCATGGCCCGCGACGTGCTCCAGGATGACGAGATCGAAGGCTGGCGCATCCCGGCGGGATCGCTGATATTTTTAAGTCCTTACGTCACGCAACGCCTGGAAAAATATTGGGATGATCCGCTGACTTTCAACCCGCTGCGTTTTTCCCTTGAACAGCCGGTAGAGCGCCCCCATTTTGCTTATTTCCCCTTCGGGGGCGGGCAGCGCCAATGCCTGGGCAAAAATTTCGCCTTGGTGGAAGCGCAACTGGCCCTTCCCATGCTGGTTCAAAAATATCGCTTCTCATTCCAGGAAACCCCTGAAGACCTGCCTTACCCAACCTACAACATGCGCCCCCAGAAACCCATTCTGCTTAAGCTCGAAAGGCGCTAAAACTCAAACAAAACACGAAAACTGCCCGGCGCATTGAAAGCGCCGGGCAGTTTTGAAAATCCGTTCCCATCCGCGAATCCGCGATAGAGTCCGTTGAAAAAATCCGTTCCTATCCGTTTGTCCGCTTCCCGTCCGCTACCCCTTTAGCAAATCCACATCCCTCTCACCCAAATCCACCACATTCAGCGACGGAAGCTCCGCAAGCGAACTCAGCCCAAAGTGCTGCAAAAACTGCGGCGTCGTCCCGTACAAAATCGGGCGACCGGGGCCTTCGGTGCGACCGGCTTCCTGGAGCAACCCCTTGCTCAAAAGACTCTTGATCACACCGTCGCTGTTCACGCCCCGCACCGCATCCACACCGGGACGGGTCACAGGCTGCTGGTAGGCGATGATCGCCAACGCTTCGAGCGCGGCGCGGCTCAGGTGGCTGGTGGCTTCCAACCCCAGGAACTGCTCCACCGCATCGGCCAGTTCGGGAGCCGTCGTCAATTGGACGCGCCCCGAATGCCTTTGTAGACGCAGGCCACGCGCGCGAAGCTCCTGGTCCAATTCGTCGAGACCTTTTTCCACCACGCCGGTGGTCAGCCCCAGCGCCGTCGCCAGTTGCAGCGGGGCCACCGGCTCAGACGCCACGAACAACAAGCCTTCCAGCCGCGCCGGCAGGCTCAATTCAGGAAAATTTTCAGAGTCGCTCATGCTATAATTACTCCGCTTACGTGAGTTTTATTGGAGAGTCCGGATGAAGAAAATGCGAACCGCTATTTTACCTTTGATTTTGCCCCTGGCCCTGGCGGCGCTGGCCTGCACCATCTTCGTCGGCGGACCCGACTACCCCAAAACACCCGTCCCCGTTTCAACAGAAGCCGTCGGCAGCCTGGACGACCAGTTCCATGCCGCTGAAACTGCCGCCGCAGATAGCGGGACACTGACCCTGACCATCAACGAAAGTCAGATCACATCCCTGCTCGCCGACAAGCTGGCCGAACAGACCGACCCTTCGACCGGCTCAAGTCAGGCCCCGTTCATCACCGACCCGCAAGTCTACCTGCGCGATGGGCAGATTCAAATCTACGGCAAGGCTGCGCAGGGTAATTTGCAGGCCAACGTCCGCATCATCTTGAGCGCCACGCTCGACGACAACGGCAAACCGGTCATCAGCGTCGTATCCGCAGATTTTGGGCCGCTCCCCGTAGCCGAAAGCCTGAACAACGCCATAAGCAAAATGGTCGATGAGGCCTTTACCGGCGCCATCGGCCCGGCAGCCATCGGCTTCCGCCTTGAAAGCCTCACCATTGCCGACGGCGTGATGACACTGACCGGGCGGGTAAAGTAGCCAGATTATACCAAGTTGTAACGGCTTCTCCGCAAAGGCAAGTTGCCGCAGGTTTCAATGGTGACTTCTCAATAATTGGTGGTTGAGTAGGCGGCGATGCTGTTCCGCCGCCGTATCGAAACCACCTGTCAACAACAATTCCCCAAAATTTTGAGAAGATACCTTCGCCTGTAAGCCGCTGAACCTTTTACCAGATATAATCTTGTAAAGTCGTTACTACCCCACCTTATGCTCCTGCGCAAGTCTTTCCCCCACCTCGTTATACTCATCACTCTGCTGGCCCTGGCCCTTAGCGGCTGCCGCCTGCCGTTCGTCCCGCAAGCCGCAGTCGATATATCCGTCAGTATCAGCGCCGATGGGACCACAAAACAGGTACAGGTTCCTCCCGGCAGCACCGGCGAGGCGGCGCTAAAAAAAGCCGGTGTGACTCCCGGCCAGCTCGACAAAATCGCGCCGCCGCTTTATACCATCTTGGGTGACGGCGATACGATCAAGGTGACGCGCGTCATCGAAAAATTCGAGACCCAGCAAACCACCGTCCCTTTCGAACGGCAGACAGTGCATAACGAATCCATGGCGCAGGGCGCCACGCGTTTGATCCAGCCCGGTGTGAACGGCCAACAGGAATTGACCTACCGCCACGTCTACGAGGACGGGAAGGAAGTCAGCAACGCCGTCTTCAAGACGGTTGTTTTGCAAGCCGCCGTGCCTGAGATCGTCATGGTCGGCGTGCAGGCGCCTTTCGCGCCGCTGTCCATTCCGGGCAAACTGGTCTACATCGCCAGCGGAAACGCCTGGAGCATGGAAACTTCCACCGCCAATCGCGTCCCGCTCGTCACCACCGGCGACCTGGATGGGCGTATCCTCAAACTATCCAACGACGGCAACTGGCTGCTCTACACGCGCAAATCGACCAAATCGCCCGATCAGGAAATCAACACCCTCTGGGCGCTCGAAATCGGCGACCCGAAAGCCAAACCCATCAGCATGGGCGTCTCGAATGTGATCCATTTTGCCGATTTCGACCCGCAGGAAACATTGACCGTTGATTACTCCACCGTCGAGCCGCGCGCTGCTGCGCCTGGCTGGCAGGCCAACAACAACCTGCTGCGCCGCAAATATGGCCGCAACGGCGTCGTGGGCATGGAACAAAAAATCATCGACAGCAACACCGGCGGAGTCTACGGCTGGTGGGGCACAGCCTACGCTTGGTCGCAAGATGGAAAGCTGCTGGCCTACAGCCGCCCGGACGGAGTGGGTTACGTCAGCATCAAAGGGAAGACCCTGGTCCCGCTGCTGGACATCGTCCCGCTCCAGACCCATAGCGATTGGGCCTTGATCCCCGGCATTGCCTGGGGCGCGGACAGCAACACCCTGTACGTCGTCACCCACGCGGCCCCGCCGGGATTGGTCAACCCCGAAGAATCGCCAAACTTCGACTTGAGCGCCATCTTTTCGCTGGAATCCGGCGCGAACGTGCGCATGGTGACGCAAACCGGCATGTTCGCTTACCCGGCAGCCTCACCGACCCGAAAGATAGGCCTCGAGCAATCCTATTCGGTTGCCTACCTGCAAGCGCAATCCCCGGCCCAATCGGAATCGAGCGGCTACCGCCTGGTCGTCATGGACCGTGACGGCTCCAACCACCGCGCCCTGTTCCCCGACGAAGGCTCCCCCGGCCTCGCCCCGCAGACTCCGTTCTGGGCGCCTGCGCAGGCAGATGCCACCGGCAATTACGTCGCGGTCATCTACCAGGGCAACCTCTATCTGGTGGACGCCACCAGCGGCATTGCCCACCAGGTGACCGGCGACGGGCTGATCCAAAAAATCGATTGGAAATAATGCCAGTGAACAGTAACCAGTAATCAGTGTTCAGTCTATACTTTGTCCGATACTGAAAACTGATCACTGAAAACTGATCACTGAAAACTGACTCTTGGAGGCATCATGCGTATTCTCATCACCGGCGCTGCCGGGTTTCTTGGCTCACATCTGTGCGACCGGCTGCTCTCAGAAGGCCACGAGGTTGTCGGAATGGACAACTTCGTCACCGGCTCACCGCAAAACATCGCCCATCTGGCCGGGAACGAACGTTTTACTTTCTACCGGCACGACGTTTCGAATTACATTTTCCTCCCCGGAAAACTGGACGCCGTCATGCACTTTGCCTCCCCCGCCAGCCCGAACCCGGCTTCGCCCTACGCCTACTTCAACCTGCCTATCCAGACGATGAAGGCCGGGGCGCTTGGCACGCATAACACGTTGGGCGTCGCCAAAGCCAACAATGCGCGCTTCCTGCTGGCCTCTACCAGCGAAATCTACGGCGACCCGACGGAACATCCCCAAAAGGAAACCTACTCCGGCAATGTGGACGTGACTGGGCCGCGCGCCGTCTACGACGAAGCCAAGCGTTTTGCGGAATCCCTGACGTTGGCGTATTACCGGCAGCACAATGTCGATACCCGCATCGTGCGCATCTTCAACACCTACGGCCCGCGCATGGACCTGGAAGATGGCCGCGCCCTGCCCAACCTGCTCAAGCAGGCCCTGCTCGGCCAGACGCTGACCGTTTACGGCGACGGCTCGCAGACGCGCTCCTTCTGTTACGTGGACGACCTGGTGGACGGCATCGTCAAACTGCTCTATTCAGATGAGCACATGCCGGTCAACATCGGCAACCCGGTTGAAATGACCATCCTGGAATTTGCCAAAAAGATCAACCTCGCCACTGCCAACAAAGCAGAAATTACCTTCGTTGATGCGCGCAGTTCACGCGACCCGCAACGCCGCCGCCCCGACATTACACGCGCGCAAGAAATCCTGCACTGGGAACCCAAAGTCAACCTTGATGAAGGCCTTGAGCGCACCATCCCCTACTTTAAAGAAAAACTGGGACTCGCATGACCGTTATCCTTACAAACCCCGTTGAGCGCACACGCTTTTTGAAATTTGCCGTTGTCGGTGTGTTCGGCGCAGTCATTGATTTCGGCGTGGCAAATGGATTGCTGGCGCTGACGCACACAACGCTGACCATCGCAGGGACAATTTCGTTTATCTGTGCAGTCATTAGCAACTTTATCTGGAACCGTTTCTGGACTTACCCCGAATCGCGCACCAAGCCCGTGCTCGGCCAGCTTGTGCAGTTCGGGTTGGTCAACGCTGCCGGTTTGTTGATCCGCATCCCGATCCTGACGTTTGGCGAACCGCTCCTCTCTGGCTGGTTGTCAAACTTTGCGCTTTCGGCAAATATCCACCAGTTAATCAGCCACAACGTAACCCTGGCCTTTGCAGTCGGCGTGGTCATGATGTGGAATTTCTTCGTCAACCGCTATTGGACGTATAACGACGTTGACACGAAAAGTTGATCCGCATTTCGTAACTTCTCAATAATCGGTGGTTGAGTAGGCGGCGATGCCGTTTCGCCGCCGTACCCTGGCACCGCCCGCCAGGGCAGGTGTCGAAACCACCTTCTGACAACAATTTCCCGGAATATTGAAATGATACCAGTCATCAGCAAAATCAGACCCTGAACACTGGCCCTATGACAACCCCAGAATCAACTCCCGCTATGCCACCTGTAGAATCTCCAGATACGGGTGAACCCACTCATTCCTTCCGTTCGTTGAAGGAACTGATCGATTTCGCTTCGGGCAAGGAACTGCTCAAAGGGATGGAACAAATGGGCGACGCCGGCATCGCCGAACTGCTGCCCTTCCCTTTCCTGGCGATTGTCGGCCAGAATGAGATGAAGCTGGCCCTGATGCTGGGCCTGATCAACACCAACGTGGGCGGAATCCTGCTCGTCGGCCCGCGCGGCACGGGCAAGACCACCGCCGTGCGCTCCCTGCTCGACCTGTTGCCCAATATCGAACGCTCCACCTGCTATTACGGCTGCCTGCCTGAAGATATCGAAACCGGCGGCCTGGACAGCGTCTGTCCGGAGTGCGCCAAAAAATTCGCCGAGGGCCAGCCGCTCACCGCGCCCGACCGTGTGCGCCTGGTGGAACTGCCGCTCAACGCCCGCATCGAGGACGTCGTCGGCGGGATCGACGAGCGCGCCGCCGTCCATGAACGGATGCGCATCCGGCGCGGCATCCTGGCCCAGTCGGACCGCAACCTGCTCTACATCGACGAAATCAACCTGCTCGGCGACGCCATCATCGACGCCATCCTCGACGCCGCCGCGCAGGGCCTGTACACCGTGCGGCGCGGAGCCGTCTCGGCCACCTATCGCGCGCGTTTCGTGCTGATCGGCTCGATGAACCCCGAAGAAGGCCGCCTGCGCCCGCAGATCCAGGACCGCTTTGGGCTGCGCGTCGTCGTCCACGGCCTCGAAAGCGCCGCAGAGCGGCTGGAAGCCTATCGCCGCGTGCAAGCTTACCTGACCAACCCGCGCGCCGTGGTCGGCCTGTATGCGCCCGAAATCAACGCCGCCATGATCGAAATCCAGGAAGCGCGCAAACGCCTGCCCCATGTGCGCCTGTCGGACAAACTCGCCGCCGAGGCGATTGCCCTGATCCAAAAAATGGGCATCGACTCGTTGCGCGCCGAGATCACCTGGTTCGAGGCCGCGCGCGCCTACGCCGCCGCCGACAGCCGCAGCGAGGTCAACGCCGAAGACCTGCGCGCCGTCGCGCCCATGTCCCTGCGCCTGCGCCGCTCGGTCTTTATCAACGCCTATTTCGAAGGCCAAAAAGGGGAAGAAGACGAAATAAAGGGGCTGCTCGAAACGTTGAACCCGGACACACAGGGGAAATCCTGGCTTCAAGTTCTGCCATGAATCAATTTCCCCCGGCTCTTCGTCGAGCCTGTCAACATCCCGCCTTCCCCATCATTCTCCTGCTACTCATCAACCTGACAGCCGGCCTGCTGACCTTTCGCAGCTACGGCCTTTCGTGGGACGAGCCGCTCTTTTATGATTACGCTGACGCGATTAAACTGGCTTACACCCCCCAAGCCTTCTCCCCCAACTTTGACTTCGAACAGGTCTACGGCCCCAGCGCCACCGACCACAAATATTACGGCCCGGCCTACATCCTGGCGGCGCGCCCCGTCCAACAGGCGGTCGTGGCCGTGCTCGGCGCGGATCGCGCCTCCGCCTGGCACCTGGTCAATTTCCTGACCTTCCAGATCGGCCTGTTGTTTTTCTTTCTGCTGCTGCGGCGCTGGTTCGACCCCTGGCCCGCCGCCGCTGCCAGCGCCTTTTTTGCCTGGCAGCCCATCGTGTGGGGACATGCGTTCATCAACCCCAAAGATATGCCCTTTATGGTTTTCTTTGTCATTGCTGTGACGCTCGGTTTCTGGATGGTGGACAGCTTCTCGAAACCGGACCAAAAACGTCGTTGGGGTCTAGTCATCCTGGCAGGGATCATGCTCGGGGCAACCGTCGCGGTGCGCGTCATCGGGCCACTGGCGGGATTGGTTGTCTTCGCCTATTTCTTGCTGCAAAAGAACGGACGCGCCTTCCCCGCTTTTCTCGCCTATGGATTTATCGGCATTTTGGTGATGTTCGTTGGCTGGCCCTTCCTGTGGGCCGACCCGCTCAACCGAATGCTCGAAGTTGTGCATCACATGTCCGATAACCCGACCCAACTGGCCGTGCTTTTCATGGGGCAAACTTACCGCGCAGCCACCCTGCCGCGCCGCTACTTCCCGCAAATGCTGGCGATCACGCTGACCGAGCCAACCTGGATTCTGTTCACGCTCGGTCTGGCGCTGGCGGCATACAGAATTTGGTGGAAAAAAGAAGGCCGCTTTCTGTCCGCGCTGGTGGTGGTTGGCTGGTTTGTCTTCATGCTGGTCTACGTGCTGGTCGAAAAGCCGCCCATGTACGACGGTTTCCGCCATTTCCTGTTCAGCATCCCACCCGTGTTCGCTATCATTGGGTTCGTCTTTCAATTTTTATACGATAAAGCGTCAATCGTTAAAAACCATTACGTAATACGGATTACGCAGTACGCATTCGCCGCCGCAACCGTCATCATCCTGCTCCCCGGCCTGCTTGGAATTTTCCAGTTGCATCCATACGAGTATGCGTATTACAATACCTTCGTCGGCGGAACCGGTGGCGCGTACCGTTCCTACGAGACGGATTACTGGCTGACCTGCTATAAAGAATCGCTCGAATGGCTGCGCGCCAACGAGCCGGGCAAAACGATCCACATCCAGCGCGAATTCCCGCTGGCGGCTTATTACGGCCAGGGCCTGACGCTCAAAGACCTGGGCCTCGAAACCGAAGCCGACATCCGTCCCGGCGACCTGCTGCTTTTCTCCACCCGCGCCGACCTGGATATCCGCTCCATTTACCGCAAGCTGCCCGTCATCCAATCCATCGGGCGCGCGGGCGCGGATTTTTGCCTGATTAAAGAGAAATAACATATCTGTCATTGCGAGGAGCGCTCCCCAGCGACGAAGCAATCTCCTGTATTGAGGAGACCGCCACGCCGCAAAAACAGCGGCTCGCGGTGACATAAAAGGAGTAATCTTATGCCAACCCATCGCCAACGTTTGGAAGCCAGCCTTTCCGGCAACATACTTGACCGCCCGCCCGTCGCCCTCTGGCGGCATTTCCCTGTCGATGACCAGTTGCCGGAGACTCTGGCCGCTGCCACGCTGCACTGGCAGCAGCAATACGACTGGGACCTCGTCAAAGTCACCCCGGCCTCGTCATTTTGTCTCAAAGACTGGGGCGTGCTCGATGCCTGGAAAGGCGACGGCGAAGGGACGCGCGGATATACCAAACGCGTCGTCTTCGAACCCGCGGATTGGGCCAAGCTGACTGTGCTGGGGCCGGACGCCCCGCATCTTGCTGCCCAGTTAAAATGCCTTTCCCTGATCCGTAAGGACCTCCCGGTCGAGACTCCACTGATCCAGACGATTTTCAGCCCCCTGGCCCAGGCCAAAAACCTGGCCGGGGGCGAGGCGTTGCTTGTCCACCTGCGCGAGCACCCGGAAGCCGTCAAAAAAGGGCTGGATGTCATCGCTGAAACGACACGGCGCTTCATCGCTGCGGCAATTAAAACCGGCATCGATGGCATCTTCTACGCCGTCCAGCACGCCCAGGCAAACTTGCTGACCGAAGCCGAATTCTCCGAGTTTGGCCGTTCGTTCGACCTGCCCACACTTGAAGCCGCCAAGCCACTCTGGCTGAACCTGTTGCACTTGCATGGCGAAAATGTCTACTTCGACGCAGTGGCCGATTACCCGGTGCAGGTTATCAACTGGCACGACCGCGATACCGCGCCATCCCTGTCGCAAGGGCTGAAACGTTTTTCAGGGGTGCTATGCGGCGGCATCAGCCGGGAAACGATGGTTTATGGGAACGCGGCTACGGTGAAGTCCGAGGCGCTGGACGCCATTGAGCAGACGAATGGCAAGCGTCTGTTGCTCGGCACGGGCTGCGTTGTCCCCATCATCGCCCCGCACGGAAACTTGCTGTCGGCGCGCAAGAGTGTCGAAAAGAAATGGCGGGTGTAAGAGATGACCCTGCGCGTCATCTCCGGCAGCGCCAAAGGCCGCCGACTCAAAGACGTGCCCGGCGATACCACCCGCCCGGTTACGGACCGCGTCAAGGAGGCCCTGTTCAGCATTTTGTACCGCGATGTGGAAGATTCGGTCTGGTGGGATTTATTCGGTGGGACGGGCGCGGTAGGCATCGAGGCCCTCAGCCGCGGCGCGAGCTTCGTCCGTTTCAGCGACCTGAACCGCCTGCCGGTGGAGGTGATCAAAGCCAACCTGCAAACCTGCGGTTTCAGCGCCAAAGCCGAAATCCGGCGCGGAGATGCCTTTGCCATGCTGGTTGCCGCGTCCGACCGCGCCTTCGATTATGTTTACATCGCTCCCCCGCAATACAAGGAAATGTGGTCGAAAGCTCTGGCGCTTGTGGACGAGAATCCCGGCTGGTTGAGCGAGGGCGCCTGGGTCATCGTGCAGATCGACCCGCGCGAGGCGCAGGACGCGCTGCTCAAAAACCTGGAGAAGTTCGACGAACGCAAGTATGGCAGCACATTGCTGTTATTCTATGAAAAGATCGGGGAAGATCATGCCTGAAACGTATACCAAAGGTGAAATGCACGGCTGCGTCGTGTGCGGAAAGTTGTACCAGCTTTACGTTGTTTATGATGCAAACGACCGGTTTGTGGATTGCAAAGTGATGAGCCTGGATGCGAAACGCATCCCCGATCCCCATCGTCCGCTGGCAGCTTGCAAAACACACAGCGACGCGCAGGTGGAAGCCGCGCTTGCCAGGATTGATCTGCTGCGAAAAGATGACGATTAGTATTAAACGATTCTTTTCCCATAAAATAAAAGAGACCCGGTCCCAAAAGGCCGGGTCTCTTTCGTTGGGAAAGAACGGATACGAATTACAGGCTGGCGTTGATGGTTGAGAAGACTTTACCAACCAGCGGGCCCATGATGGTGACGGCAGCGATGACGACGACGGCGACGAGTACCAGGATCAACGCGTACTCAACCATGCCTTGTCCTTTTTCCTTGAGAGCGAGCTTCATAATGTTTAATCTCCTTTTTGAAAAAATGGGTTTACATCCGAATGGATGTAATTATGAATATATAGTATCAGGTTTTTAGGGCCAGCGAACAAACAAAAACAATAGGTGAAGGCCCAATTAAGTTTGCATTTTTGAAAGGAAGCGTTCCCTTTTTAACGTCCACGCAAGAAGGAGATGAATGCGCCGAACCCGCCGATCAGTCCCAGCAAAACAATCACCAGCCCCATCGGAACGGGACCGGCGGCCTGGGTACCCGACGATACATAGGTGGGGATTTGCAGCGGGCCGGGCGGCGTGAAGGTTGGGATGCGGGTGGGTGGGATTGGGGTAATGAAAGAGGCCGCCACAGTGGGATTAATCGTCGCAGTGGTAAGAGGTGTGGGAGTGGGTGGGGCATCAATAATCGGCAGCGACCGGGTTGAAACCAGCTTGACATTACTGGCGTAGACCCAACCGACTCCGGTGGAGACGCCTGGATAACTAATTTCTACCCATAAACCGCCGGTAGAAATCCCAAGAGCGGGGGCAGTTTCACCGGGAAGAAGCGGGCCAATCACGGGGTAACTGTAGGTACTAGGTCCGGCGCGCACGTTGATCTGCGCATCATACGTTACGATGATATAAGGACCCAGCGGCGTACCCGTAACGGTGGGCACAGAGCCGGTGGCCTGTTGCGCTGCAACTTTAAACTGCGCCGGTGCGTTAAGTACAAGCGCCAGGAATAACACAAAAATCAGCGAAAGGAACGTTTTTCTTGAAAAGGAACGCATTTTTGACACCATCTTAATCTTGTTGACCACCTGACAATTTAAAGTTTGTGGTGGTTGAGTAGCCGAAGGCGTATCGAAACCACATTTTCAGGCGATTGTTGTTCATTGTTGGTTTCGATACGGTGGGACAGCACCGCCTACCCTTCGACAAGCTCAGGACATCGCTCAACCAACAGCGTATTCTTTTTTCGGTCATCTCAATACTGGCAATTTAGACGAAGGTGATTATAATCGAAACTATGGAACAGCGAATTTTTCACGGAAATCTCAGTCCGAACGATATTGCCCAGGCCTTATTGGCTTACTTCAACCGCGGTAATTTGCGCGCGCAGGCGATTGGCGAAAGCAACGCCATGAACGTGCAGATTGCCACGCGCCCCGGCGCTG
This sequence comes from Anaerolineales bacterium, assembly GCA_049792555.1. GTDB lineage: Bacteria > Chloroflexota > Anaerolineae > Anaerolineales > Villigracilaceae > UBA5195. The sequence goes on along the minus strand of JBARBA010000391.1, from coordinate 6,804 downwards.
CCAGTGGCGGACAGACGGCGCTGGCCGTCCATATCCAGAAGGTTAGCGACGGTGTGATGGTCAGCGTTGGCGAGCAGGCCTGGCTGGGGGTGGCCGCCGATATGGGCCAGACGGTCATCTCGGCGCTGATGAGTCCTTGGAACTTGCTGGGGCGGCTGGACGATATCGCGCAAGACATTGAGAATGTGCAGATTATAAGTAGCGTCTGGCAGGTGGTGGTGCAGGCGGCGCAAGCGGCCGGGGCCAGCACGCAAATCTCGGAGCGCCTGCAGCGCCTGGTGTGCGAATTCTGCAACACGCCAAACGCGGTGGGCGCAAGCAGTTGTGTGGCTTGCGGCGCGCCGCTCGGCAGCATCCAGCCGCGCACCTGCCCGGCTTGCGGTTTTGTGGTTTTGCACGGGGAAAAGACTTGCCCAAGCTGTAATAAGCCGATTATGTAGTTGCAAGGTATCTTCTCAAAATTTTGGGGGAATTGTTGTTGACAGGTGGTTTCGACACCTGCGCTCCCAAGGGGACACCGGGACAGGTGTGCGCTCGGTGCAGTGTACGGCGGCGGAACAGCACCGCCGCCTACTCAACCACCGATTATTGAGAAGGTACGTTGCAAGTTCCTAAAACCCAAACAAAAACACCAAATCATTGACATTCGTGCCCGTCGGCCCGGTTTTGAGCAGATCATCCAGCGCGGCGAAAAACGAGTAGGAATCGTTGCGTTGGAGATAATCGCCGGGGTGCAGGCCGAGTGTTTGGGCGCGCCGCCAGGTTGCGCCGCTGACGACGGCCCCGGCGGCGTCCGTTGGGCCGTCTTCGCCGTCGGTGGCGAGGGTGACGAGCAGCGCATTGGGAAAGTCGACCAGTTCGGTGACGGCGGCCAGGGCCAGCTCGGTGTTGCGGCCACCGCGCCCGTTGCCCCGCAATGTTACGGTGGTCTCGCCGCCGGCCACCATGCAAAAGGGACGCGCAACCGGCTCGCCGCGCTGGCAGGCCCAGCGCAGCGCCCCGGAGAGTTCGAACGCTGCTTCGCGCGCCTCGCCTGTGAGATTGGTGCGCAGCAGATAGGGATGAAAGCCCTCGTCCGCCGCCTGCCGCAAGGCGGCGTGGAGGGCCGTCAGGTTGCTGCCGATCAGCGCGTTGCGCACCGTCTCCAGGCGCGGGTTTCCCGGCTTGAGCGTTTCGGGGGCGTTTTGGAGAACGCTTAAAATATCTTCCGAAACCACCGCAAGCAGGTTATACTTTTGCAGGATGCGCAAGGCATCCGCGCGCGTTGAGGGGTCCGCGGCAGTGGGGCCAGAGGCAATCGCCTCCAATGAGTTGCCAACCACATCCGACAGGATCAGACTCAAGACCGTCGCCTTTGTTTGGAGCAGAAAACCACCCCCTTTAAGAATGTCCAAATGACGGCGCGAGGTGTTGATTTCGTCGATTGTTGCGCCGCAGGCCAGCAGGCGCGCGGTAATAGCCCTTAAATCCGTCAGTTTGATCGGAGGGCGCGGGGCGGCGATCAGGGCAGAACCGCCGCCGGAGATGGCGCAGATCAACAAATCGTCCGGGCCGATTGCGCCCAGGAAACGGCGCGTGGCTTCACCGGCGGCCAGGCTGCGTTCGTCTGGGATGGGGTGCCCGCCCTCCATGATGGTAAAACGGCCCGGGGGCGTCTGATCGGCGGTTTTGGCAACGACCAGGCCCCGGGATAGGAGTCCGCCCATTAAGTCCTCAAGCGCCCGGGCCAGCGTCCAGCCCGCTTTTCCAAACGAAAGTAAATGGATTTGCCGGTAGGCGGAAAGGTCATATTCCACCCCTAAAACGATTAAACGCTGTCCCTGCAACTGAACCGCGCGAAGCACGGCCTGGGCAGGATCGGCAGCGTCGAGCGCGGCCTGCAAGATACGCATGACGGCGCTGCCTTGTTGCAGGTTCGAAAGAGTATGCGTGAGATTGAATTTGGGCATATTGAATCTTACCGCTTATTTGGAATAGCAAACCATCAAACAGGATTGCAATATCCGTCACACCCTCCTATAATTAGTTTCTCACACCAGTACAGAAAGCTATTATGCCGCTCCAACTTGGCGATGTCGAAAAACGGCTGCAAAGCCTGATTGAAGTTCACTTAACGAGGTACCTGCCTGGGCCAACGTACCAGGACCGGATTGCGCAGCGAATCTCGGAAGCTTTATATGCCTGCCCGGCAATACAGGAAACGGGGAAAACCCCAAACGAGTTTGCCCTAATCGTGCATCCTTCGACCCTGGATCAATGGAACAAAGAACCGATGTTGATGCAGGGACTGACCAGGATTTTCCGCCTGGTAATGGACGAACTGGGTGTTAAATTTGAAACATCTCCAACGCTGACAATTGTCACCGACCCACAGGTGGAAATTGACGACTTGCGGATTCGGATGTTGAAAAATGTGAACGTTGCTGAAACCCAGGATATGAAAGAGGGCGGCGACCAGATGGACGATGCCCCACCGGCAAAGCCTGCGTTCCTGATCGTAGGCGGCACTAAAGTATTCACGGTCCAGACGGCGGTTACCAATATCGGCCGCCGGCTCGATAACCATCTGGTGGTCAATGACCCGCGCGTTTCACGCTATCATGCGCAAATCCGTTGCGCGCGGGGGCGTTTTATTATTTTCGACCTGAACTCAACCGGGGGCACTTACGTAAACGGACAACGCACCAACCAGAGTGTACTCTATCCCGGTGACGTTATTTCGCTGGCCGGCCTGCCGATCATTTTCGGTCAGGATAACCCGCCCAACTTGCCGGTAAGCGGCACCATCCCGCTAACTCCCGTCACCAGTGAGCGCAGCACTGCAGTTTTGAGAGACATCTCCAAAGAAAACCCAAAGCCATAAAGATGAGCGGTATCATTTTGCTGGTCTTGCGCATCGCCATGACCGCGGCGCTTTATGCTTTGCTGGGATGGATTCTTTTGCTGATGTGGCGCACCCTGAAGCAGGAGACGCTTTTTTTGTCGGCGCGCAAGGCTGCCCCGCTGACCCTTGAGTTGGACACCCCCGGCGAAGCGGCGCAGGTTTTTCATTTCATGGATGGGGATGTAATCATTGGCCGCGACCCGGACTGTGAATGTGTGCTCAACGATGAAACCGTTTCTGCGCGACACGCGCGTTTTGCTTATCACCATGGCCAATGGTGGGTCGAAGACCTGGGGTCGCGCAACGGCAGCGGCTTGAACGGCGCGCCGCTGACCACTCCAACCATCCTGATGCACGGCGATATGGTCAAATGCGGCAAAACCACCGTAAAGATCATTCTTGAAGGCTTCATCCACCCTGGCCCATCATCCAGGGCAGGCGAAGCGCACGAAGTTCACGAAGAAAACCTTTAAGCCCTTCGACAAGCTCAGGACGAGCTTTTAAACCCCTACACCTTCATACGGAGAATATCTTATGACAGAACAAATTGCGTTTGGCGTCATCGGCGGTTCAGGTTTGTACAACATGAAAGGCATGATCGACACCATCGAACACAACCTTGAGACGCCTTTTGGCAAGCCCAGCTCACCGATTGTGGTCGGCAACCTGGAAGGACAGCGCGTGGCTTTCCTGGCCCGGCACGGCGTCGGGCACTTCATCACGCCCGGCGAGGTCAACTATCGCGCCAATATCTACGCCTTGAAGAGCCTGGGCGTCACGCGCATCGTCGCCATCAATGCCTGCGGCTCGCTGCGCGAAGACTACGCCCCCGGTCAGATCGTCATCCCCGACCAGATTTACGACAACACCAAAGGACGCGCGCGCACGTTTTTCGGCGAAGGGCTGGTGGCGCACGTCGGCTCGGCAGAGCCGTTCTGCGCGGACCTTTCGTCCGGCGTCTACGAAGCCGTCAAAGCCACCGGCGCTGTCGTCCACAGCGGCGGGTCGATTATCGTCATCGAAGGGCCGCGCTTTTCGACCAGGGCTGAGTCCAACACCTTCCAAACCTGGGGTATGTCGATTATCGGCATGACCACTGCGCCAGAAGCCTTCCTGGCGCGCGAAGCCGAAATCTGCTACGCCGCTATGGCCCACGTCACCGATTACGACGTGTGGCGCGTCAGCGAAGCGCCCGTCACCGTCGAAATGGTCATCCACACGCTCAACAAGAACACCGACACCGCCCAGGAAGCCCTGCGCATCCTGGCGCGCAATCTCAGCCAGGAACGCCCCTGCGAATGCGGCAGCGCCCTGGCCAGCGCCCTGATCACCAACCCCGCCGTCATCCCGGCAGAGACACGTAAAAAACTCGATTTATTGGTTGGAAAGTATTTGAAATAATACGCACTACGGAACACGCAGCACGTATTGCGTAGTGCGTGTTCCGTAAAACCAGTTCCCTCTTTGCATTCAAACTACCTGCCCCCAGTGCAAGTCCAGAGCCGCCTGTTAAAACTGGCGGCCCTGTTCCTATCCATCTACTCGCTGGCCCTGACGCTCTCGCCCGCCGCGCGCGAGGGCGGCTGGTTGGTCGATTATCGCTGGTCGCATTGGGTCGGCTTTGCGCTATGGGTGGTCGCTTTCGGGTTGGCGCACCACCAGTTCGGCAAATACATACCCGACGCCAATCCCTACCTGCTGCCGGCGGCGGCCCTGCTCACCGGCTGGGGGGTGCTTTCCATCTGGAGACTCTCGCCGGAGTTCGGTATGCGTCAGGCATTGTGGATGGGCGTCAGCGTGGGGGTTTTGATCGTGGGGATGCGGTCAGCCCGCAGCCTTGAACTGCTGCACCGTTATAAATACATTTTCCTGTTCTCCGGCCTGATCCTGACCGCGCTGACCCTGGTGCTGGGTTCCAATCCGGCGGGCGTCGGACCGCGCCTGTGGCTGGGATGCTGCGGCCTGTACCTGCAACCGTCCGAGCCGCTGAAACTGCTGCTGATCGTCTACCTGGCGGCCTACTTTGCCGACCTGCTGCCGATCCGCACGCGGCTCCTGCCGCTGATCTTCCCCACGCTGGCGCTGACCGGGCTGGCGCTCGCCATCCTGCTGATCCAGCGCGACCTCGGCACGGCCTCCATTTTCATCTTCCTCTAAGCCGCCATGCTCTATTTCGCCAGCGGCAAAAAGCGACTGCTGCTAGCCACGCTGGCTTTGCTGGCCCTGGCCGGGCTGGCCGGTTACTTCCTGGTGGACATCATCCACGTGCGGCTCGAATCGTGGGTCAACCCCTGGGACGACCCATCCGGGCACTCGTACCAGATCATCCAATCGCTGATGGCGGTTGCCAACGGCGGACTGCTGGGACGCGGCCCCGGCATGGGATCGCCCGGCCTGGTGCCGGTGGCGCAATCCGACTTTATTTTCACCACCATCAGCGAAGAAAACGGGCTGATGGGCGCGCTCGGCTTATTCGTGACGATTGGCTTGATGACCACCTGCGGATTTTTGACCGCCGTCAAGGCCTCCAGCAACTTCCGCCGCCTGCTGGCTGCCGGGCTGACGACGTACCTGGGCGCGCAAAGCGTGTTGATTATCGGCGGCAACCTGCGCCTACTGCCGCTGACCGGCGTGACGCTGCCTTTCGTGGCCTACGGCGGTTCATCACTGTTGACCTGTTTCATCGCCTTGCTGGTGTTGCTCCAGATCAGCAACGAGACCGAACAGGAACCGGTCGCCCTGCGCCAGCCGCAGCCCTACCTGTTGATGGCGGGCGTGATCTGGGGCGGGTTGCTGGCCTGCGCCCTGTTTAGCGGCTGGTGGGCCGAAGTCCGCAGCGACAACCTGCTTAACCGCACCGACAACGCCCGCCGCGCCATTTCTGACCGTTACGTCAAGCGCGGCGCGCTGCTCGACCGCAACAACGACCCCATCGACATCACCACAGGCAAGTCGGGCAGCTATGCGCGCCGCTATAATGCCCCGGCCCTGGCGTCGGTTAGCGGCTACAACCACCCGGTTTACGGTCAAACCGGGTTGGAAGAAAGCCTCGACCCATACCTGCGCGGCATGGACGGCAACCCCGACCTGCTGATTGGATGGGAGCACCTGCTTTACGGACAGCCGCCTCCCGGCCTGGACGTGCGCACCAGCCTCGATCTCGGCATCCAGGCCCGGGCCGATCAACTGCTCGGAAACCATACCGGCGCAGTGGTACTGCTCAATGCCGCGACCGGCGAAATCCTGGTGTTGGCCTCGCATCCCGGCTACGACCCCAACCAACTCGATACGATTGGCGCGACCCTGGCCCAAGACCCGCGCGCGCCGCTGCTCGACCGCGCCACCCAGGGACAATATTCGGCGCAGGCCATCTTGCCGCTCTTTTTGGCCGTGCGCCCCACAGGCGCTGCATTGAGCGCCCTGTTTGAAAAATTAGGCTTCTACACTGTTCCGGCGGTCAATATCCCGACAACCCACGCGGCTGCGCCAGGGACCATCAAGGACCTGCCGGTCAGCCCGCTGCAAATGGCGCTGGCCGCCGCCACGCTGACGGACGGCGGCATACGCCCCTCGCCCCGGCTGGAGCTGGCGGTCAATACCCAGACGCAGGGCTGGGTGGTCTTTCCGTCCACAGGGAAGCCGGTGACGGCCTTGAGCGCAAGCGCCGTCCAGCAAGCCATCGCATTGTTCAGCGTAACCGGGGAACCTTTCTGGGAATTCGGCAGCGTCGACCGGGGAGCGCAGCGCTCCATCTCGTGGTACCTGGCCGGGACGCGGCTCAACTGGCAGGGCGCGCCGTTAGCCATTGTGGTTTTGCTCGAAGAGAATGACCCGCAGCAGGCCGCCTTGATCGGGCGGGGCGTGCTGGAAAAGGCAATACAACCGTAGGGCGAGATTAATCTCGCCCTACACCGTACACC
>JBARBA010000390.1:0-3099 GCA_049792555.1 Anaerolineales bacterium | reverse complement strand
CCTTTGAAAGGAATTTGAAATTCTTTGAATGAATTTTGAAACCCTTCGGTAAGATTTAAGATTTCTTCGGTAGAAATTATTTTTTCTTCAGTAGAACTTTTAATCGTAAGTCTTGCGCCTGCAATTTCAGCAGAAGGAAGCAGCGCCTGATGCCATCGAGCGGCGCGTGGGCAGGCCAAAAGCTTGTCAACGGACTCTATAACGGATTCACGGATAAGAACGGATGAGGGCGCGCGCCTGCGGCGCGGAAGAAGCAAAAGCATGAAACCAGAACGCCGAGGCGTCAAAGGCCTCGGCGTTCCGGTTGTTGGCTCATTTATCGGCATGGGCAGCCCGAAGGGCTTCCATGTACTGAGCAGCGGCTCGCGCCCTGTGGGTTGGCCGCGCGGCGCGTGATGGAAGATCAGCCTTTAGATTCAAAGGTGAGGGTGGGAGCAAAGCAAACACGAAAGCCGATGAGAAAGTCAAACCTGAAATCAGGGGCGAACCAGTAGCGGAAAGCAGAGCGTAGACTGACATCATAGTAATTCCACGCGCCGCCGCGCAGGACGCGATATTTCTTTCCAAAGTTATCGCTTACATTTGGGTCACCGCCAGGATAAACATCATACCAATCTGCCACCCATTCCCATATATTCCCAGCCATGTCGTATACACCAAAGGAACTTTTGCCGTTTTCGTAACTACCAACAGGGCTGGTGTCGCTGCTATTGTAGTTTGTGCGGGTTTTATCAATGCCCTCACCCCATGGGTAGGTGCGTCCATACGGACCGCGTGCAGCGTATTCCCATTCGGCTTCCATCGGCAGGCGATAGGGCTTGCCAGTTTTTTGGCCCAGCCATTGGCAGTAAGCCTGCGCATGGGCCCATGAAACATTAACTACAGGGTGATCGCTTTTTCCGGGCGGATAGCTTTCACCATCCCAACCCCTCGGCGGCTGGTTTTTTGCATCTTGAACAAATGTCTGATATTGGATATTTGTAACCGGGTATTTCCCAATGAAATATTCTGGCAGTTTCACTTCGTGCTGAGGCTGTTCCGCTCTAACCCATTTTTCGTCTGCGCCATCCTTGATGGCTTTTGCTATCTGTTCTTGCGTGGAACCCATCAGGAATTCCCCGGCGGGAATGCGCACCATTTGCGATGCTTCGAATGGCAAATGCGATAACTCAAAACTGTTATAAAAAGTTGCTGCAATCCCAAGTTTTTGCGCGCGGGTGTCTAGCGAAACTTTTAGCTTTTTGTAACCTTGATTATCGAATAAGTTAACCCATTGCCACTTCGATAAACGGGATGGCACTTTACAATCTTCCAACTTTGCAGGAATCAGATATACACCCCCTTCCGGCTGTTCATCTGCCACGTCCAAAGCAAAGCGAATTTCTTTTTGAATGTACCCTGCTTTTGTTATGGAATTATTCGAAAGACAAACGACTGCTACATCTGATTCCCGAACAGCTTTTTGAATCTCCAACTCCCATTCTTGTCCTGGCAATAATTTCTCCTCATCCAGCCAGGCATCGAAGCCATCAGCGATTAGGCGGTCATAAATCTCTCGAACTCGTAGTTTATCGTCTTTCGAATGGCATAAAAATACTTTGAGTTTGCGGTTTTCTGCCATGCTGTCTTACCTTTTCAGCGGTGTGCTGCCGGTCATGGCGATGTCGGCCAAAGCCTGGACGTAAGGGGTGAAATCGAGCGCGTCTTCTTTGAGCGATTCGACGGCTTTGTCATTCAGGATGGTGGTGGGCTGGTCGGGCATGGGGGCGGCTCCGCGGTAAGTGGTGAGTCTATTATAGGACAAAAGTTGTTGCGCCATGCTATAATTTTCCCATGGCTTTCATGAACGCAATGACCGTATCCACCCGCAAAGAGATTATCCGCCGTTTGGTGGGCGAATTCCAGCCCGAGGCGATTTATCTCTTTGGCTCCTATGCTTGGGGCCAGCCAACACCCGAAAGCGACCTGGACTTGCTGGTGATTATCTCGGAGAGCGACCAGCGCCCGATTGAACGCTCCCAACGCGCGCAACACAGCCTGCGAGGCGTGCGTGTTGCGGTGGATGTGCTGGTGAAGACGCGCGCCGAATTCGAGCATTTTCGCCCGGTCAAAGCCTCCCTTGAAGCCCTGATTTGCGAGAAAGGCAAACTGCTGTATGGAAGCAAAGCACCAGTTGGTCAAAGACTGGCTGAATAAAGCCCGCCGCGACTTGCTATCGACAAAAAAAGACCTCCGAGTTCTTCGAGAACTCGGAGGTCTTTTTTAGGCTTGGTGCGCCGCATCCCGCTCGATGTGATAGTGCGACAGGTTGCAGCGGTGCAGCAGGGCGTGGTCGTCGAGAATGTCGCACGGCGCGCCGGAGGCGGCGATGTGATGATCCTCGTCGAAGACGTAGACGCAGGTGGCAATCTGCTCGACAATCGTCAGGTCGTGCGTGGCGGTGATAACCGTCTTGCCGACCTGGCGCTGGTCGAGGATGAAATCCACCAGCCACGATTGGCTGCGCGGGTCAAGGCCGGTGGTCGGCTCGTCGAGCAGCCAGACGTCGGGGTCGAGCGTCAGCACCGAGGCCAGGGCCACGCGGCGCTTTTCGCCGCCGGAGAGACGGTGCGGAGCGCGGTCGCGCAGTTTCTCGATGCGCAGGGTTTTGAGCACCGCGTCCACGCGCCGGTTGACTTCCTCGCGCGGCAACCCAAGCTGCAGGGGCGCAAAGGCCAATTCGTCCAGCACCGAGGGCGAAAACAACTGCACGTCGGTATCCTGGAAGACCAGCCCCACGCGGCGGCGAAAGGCAAAGTTGGTCTCATCGTCGCGCAAGGCATCTTCGGTGAGCGGCTTGCCAAAGGCGCAAATCTCGCCCGCAGTGGGGAAATATAGCCCGTCGAGCAGTTTGAGCAGGGTGCTCTTGCCGCAGCCGTTGGCGCCCAGGATCACCAGGCATTCGCCCGCGTGGACAGTCAGGCTGATGTCATCCAGGGCAAGCTGGCGGCCTTCATAGGCAAACGCGGCGTGCTTCAACTCGAAAACGGTTTCGGTGTCCAAAGGGTGTCCATCCTTGTGAAAAGCGGGTCAGCGGCCCAGGAAAACGGCCAGCAGGCT
>JBARBA010000389.1:0-9603 GCA_049792555.1 Anaerolineales bacterium | reverse complement strand
GGGCAAAGGTTGTTATCGTTCGGATGGCTTGATTGGGCAACTCTTTTGAAATCATAGCTTGGGAGAAATAAATTATGCCGTCATTGCTACAAATACTTTTTCTCGTGTTTGATTTTGTATTTGATTTTTGGCCTGTGTTGTTGCTCGCCCCACTTCAAAACAGGAAAAATGGTATCAGGAGTATGGTTTATGCTTGGGTCTTCTGGGCAATCATACGCATTGTTTTGTTTTTCAACCCGGAACCGATTAAGGCTTCTATGTTGATTCCTGAACCGTTAAGCACGACTTTGTTTTTTGTTACAGGTTTTGTGCTTATCATTATTTGGCGTGGCGTGAATTATTGGAAGTCAGGCCGAATGAGAAGTAAGAAGCCTATTCGCTAACATTCGCGTGACCAACCCTTTGGATATCCCCATGCTCACAATTTCCCCAACCAACGAATGGCGCACCACCCATCCCGGAGCGATCATCGGCCTGCTGGAGCTTTCGGGCGTAACCCAGCCTGTCTCGTCCCCCGCGTTGGACGAGCGCAAGCGCGAGACCGAAGCGCATTTGCGGGCGCGCTACGGCGGCTTTACCCGGACGAACTTCCTGGCGCTGCCCGTTATGGCGGCCTACCAGCGCTACTACAAGCGCTTTGAAAAGACCTACCATGTGCAGCTTCAAGTCGAGTCTCTGGTGCTGAAAGGCAAAAACCTGCCGGACGTCAGCCCGTTGGTCGACGCAAACTTCATCGCCGAAGTGGAGACGCTGGCGCTGACCGCCGGGCACGACGTTGACCGCCTGTTTACGCCGGTAATCATCGACGTGTCGCGCGCAGGCGACCAGATCACGCAGATGAACGGCGCATCCAAAGCCATCCGTCCGGGCGACATGGTCATGCGCGACGCCAATGGCATCAGTTGCTCGATCATCTACGGGCAGGATGAGCGCTCCCCAATTTCGGCGCAGACATCTCATGTGCTTTATGTCGTCTACGCGCCTCCCGGCGTCCCTGCCGAAAGCGTGGACGAGCAACTGCGCCGCATCGAAGAGAACGTCCGGCTGTTTTCCCCGTCTGCGGTTGTGGAACGCCATGAGTTGCTTGCCGCATAGAATTTCAGCGCAGTTCAACCGTCGCCTGCTGTGGGCCGTCCCGGTTTGCGCCGCAATTTTTATCGGGATGGACGTCGTGCCCAATGCCTGGGTTGCGCTGCTTGGCTTTCACCTGACCCTGATCGTCCCGCTGCTGCTTTGGCGGACACCCCTCACCCGCTTGCTGCGTCCCGTTTCACCGGCTTTGCTCCTGGCAATGGCCTTCATCGGCCTCCTGGCCGGGGTCGGACTGTGGCTGCTCTGGCCTTGTCTCGGCGTCTCAGGCCATTACCGCGCCCAGTTGGCCGCCCTCGGGCTGACGGGTATCCTCCCCTGGGCCTTGTTTATCGCCTACTTCAGCCTTGTCAACCCCTGGCTCGAAGAAGCCTTCTGGCGCGACGCGCTTGCCAGTCCCGCGCGCGGCCCCGCCCCGGTCGATTTTCTCTACGCCGGGTATCACCTGATCATCCTGGCCCCGTTTGTCGGCCCTTTCTGGTGGCTGGTTGTGCTGCTCATCCTGACCGCAACCGGCTGGTTCTGGCGCACCATCGCGCGTCTGACCGGCAGCCTGCTCCCCGACGTCGTTTGCCACATGCTGGCCGATTTTGCCATTGTGTGCGTGCTCTACCAAAAGTCGTTATAGCCAACAGTATCCCGGATCAGCCATGATCGATCCGGGATACTGTTGCAGAATTCTTGTAACTACCAGCCATCAAGAAAAAGAACGCGGATTTCACGGATAAAACTTAAAAGAATCCGTGCAAATACCCTACGGGCACGATGTCCGCATAATCTGAACTGATACCCGGGCGGGCACACGTCCGCGTTCTCTTTTCCAAATGTATGGTAGAGAAATAGTGTTACGCCAGGCCCTGCTTTTTCTTCCAAACAATCGAGTAACGCCAAAGAAGATGCCGGGTGATCTGGGCGTCAGGCAACAGCCTCGCGCAAGTCTGCCGGACTTGCGACAGCGTGGGATACACATCCGTGCGCGCGTGTTCGGCCCAGGCTGCCCGCACTTCGGCGGGTTCGCGCAGACGGCCGGTCTTGCTCCAGCGCAGGAAGAGATTGACGGGCAAAGCCGCCAGCGACGTGGAAAATTCCGCCAGGCTTTCGGCTTTGTATAAATCCAGCGCCAGCAACGTCCCGTCGATTTTCAGGGCGCTTTTGGCTTTGGCGAGGATCGGCTCGAAGGGCAAATGATGCAGCGTGGCAATCGAAGCGATGCAGCCGAATTGCTCCGGGGAGAATTCATACGCCATCACGTCCGCCACTTGAAAATCGATGTTGGCATATGGCCGCGAGCGCTCTTTGGCGATCTCGATGCTGCGCGGCGAGAGATCCAGGGCCAGCACCCGCCGAAAGCGCTCTGCCAGCAGGCGCGAGAAGCCCCCGGTACCGCAGCCGATTTCGAGCGCAGTCAACTCGCCGGATGCGGGGAGATGCTTCAAGAGAAAGGCATGATAGTGGTTGTTATGGTTCCATTCGTCGCTTGAGAGCGCGGCGAGACGGTCAAAATCCAGTTGGGTTTTGGACGGTGATACGGTCATTTTATTGGGATACGGTAAAGGTCTGATAGGCGCTGTAGGGCTTCCATGCGCCGCCGACCAGCGCCTGCACCTGCCAGGTGTACGTTGCGTAGGCCAACACGGTGGTGGGTGTGCTTGAGCATAACGTCGTTCCGCACACGCTGGCCGCCGTTACGGTCTGGGTGTATACCGGTGTTTTGCCGTTCAGCAACTGGTAACGGTAATAGTTTGCCCCGCCGATCTTGGTCCAGGTGTAGGTGGGAGTCGTGTCGGTGATTACGCCGATGGGCGACTTGATGACCGGCGTCGGGTTGGTCCAGCGCACCCACGAGGCGCCCTCGCCGACGCGGGAGGTGGTCCCGGTGGCGTCCCATTTGATGCGCATGTAACCGTTTTCGCCCCAGTAAGCGCCCCACTCGTTGCGCACGATCCAGCTCGACGTGGCGTCATTCCAGCCCACCAGGATGATTTGATGGTTGGTGGAACCGTCGCATTGATTGGATTTCGGGCTGTAAACGCCGCCGGAATAATTATCCCAGCCGCTATCCGCGCAAACACCGGCGGTGACCGGGCCATAGGTATAAATGGCGGCTTTGATCTGGTTGACCGTCGGCATGGTATCTTCGGAGCCGGTCAGGAATGCCCAGCCGGACAGCACATACGGGTGTTTATAGGCCACCGTGCATGGGCCGGTGGGAGAGTTATACGGCTTGTCGGCTTCCAACACGGCCCCGATGGCGGTCTGGCGCTTGCCGAGTTTGTTGTAATGCCAGTAGTGCGCGGTGTAACCGCCGTCGATCCCATCCCAGCCGGCCGTGTTGCATGAGATCAGGAATTGTTCCGAAAGGTCGGTCATCGGCCCGCCGGCTTTCTTGATGGCCGATTCCATCACGCCCACCGTGCCAAACGCCCAGCAGGTGCCCCAAGCGCCCTGGTCGCGGATGGCGGGGACGATCCCGGCTGTGCGCCAATCGAAGGAGGCGGGCAGCGCCGCCGGGATGGGAAGTTCTTTGGTCGGGTTTTGGGCGGCGAACGGGTTGCTCGTCAGTTTGTCGATGAACTTCACGGAGGGGCTGCTCAAGTCGATCACGGCAACCTGTGCGCTCAAATCGAGGCGTAAATGCCGGGTGGCGGTTTCCTGCGGCCCGAACGAGCGGCGGTATTCCAGCCGGATGCTGCCGTTCCCGGTCTTATCCGGCTGGAATACCAGCGTTTGCACCGCGGGCGCGCCATCGCCGGACGAGTGGGTAAAGGTCGCCTGGCCCACCTGGGTAAAGCCGGCGGAGGATGCGACTTTCCAACTGTAGCCGGTGGTCAGGTTGCTTTGCAGGTTGAGCGTGATGTTTTGCAAGCGGCTGACGGGCAGGCGGATTTCGATTTCGGCGACCCCGTCGATGAAACCGGGGACGAGCGGCGAATACAGCGCCTGACGGGCTTGTTCCACCCCGCGGCTGCCGGACATGACCAGGCGGTATTGTGAACTTCCGAGCGCCTGCACTGTGGCGCGGACGCCGTTGCTGTTCAGTTGCGCGGCGTCTGGCAGGGTGGTCGCATCGCTGTTGGCGTCGATCTGGTATTGCCAGTTGGCCGGCGTCGGATCGTTTTTGGTCTGCGCCTGGGCCGCGCCCGCGCCCAGAAACCCCAGCAGGAGTCCGGCAAGCAGGAGAACGGTGGCGCTTTTAAGCCAACTCAGGGTGATCTTTTGTCGTTTCATGGGACAAGCTCCTTTTTTGTGGTTTATCCATCGAAAGACCTCCGAGTTCTTAGAGAACTCGGAGGTCTGTTTACACACTCGCCAGCGCGTTGACGAATTCTCCCGCGGTGGCGTAGCGGTCTTTGGGCTTTTTGGCCATGGCGCGTTGCAGGGCGTAGGCGGCGTGGCGCGGCAGGTCTGGAAGCGCTTCGCGCGCATCGGGCGGGGGGGCCGAGATGTGCGCCAGCAGCAGCGCGCCGGTGTTGGGGCGCTCGAAGGGCAGGCGACCCGTCAGCATTTGGTAGGTCATCACGCCCAGGGCGTACAAATCGGCGCGGCCATCCACATCCGCCGAGGCCTGGATTTGTTCGGGGGCAATGTAATCGAAGGTGCCCAGCACGCCGGTGGCGGTGATGCGCGTGTGCGCGTCGGTGATCTTGGCGATGCCAAAATCGGTCAGCACGGCGCGCGATGCGCCGGTGGACGAGTCCATCATCACGTTCGAAGGCTTGATGTCGCGGTGGACCAGGCCGCGCGCGTGGGCATAGTCGAGGGCAGAACCAACCTCCCGAAGCAGGGGCAAGGCTGCGGGGAGCGCGATCTGCTTTTCCTGTTTGATCAGGTTCCCCAGGTCGGGGCCAGAAAGATATTCCATGACGATGTAGTAGGCCCCGTTTTCGTCGCCGAAATCGATGACATGCACGATGTTGGGGTGCTCAAGTCCCGATACAATTTCGGCCTCGCGCAGGAAGCGCTTGCGGAATTGTTCGTCGGCGGCGAGCGTGGCGGGCAGCACCTTGATGGCCACCGGTTTGCCGGTGGTGGGGCTGGTGGCGTGGTAGATTTCGGACATGCCGCCGCGCGCGATCAGTTTCAGTCCGCGGTAAGAAGACAGGGTCGTTCCGGTGACGCAGGCTTCGGGGAAGACGCAGGCCTTTGCCGGGGTTTTCTGGTAGTCGATCTGGATGTGATAGAAGACCCGGTCGACGAAGCGTTGCAGCTTTTTACGCGCCGGCTGGAAGGAGGCCCCTGCCGCGACGGAAAAGACGACCGCCGCCAGCAGGGATTGGTCGCCCTGGTGAAAATGCTGGAAGAGCATCGAAATGACGCCAAACAGGGCGGCAAAAGCGAGCGCCAGCCCGACGGTTAACGCGCCGTAGACCAGGGAACGGTTGATAATCAGGTCGATATCAAACAGTTTGGAGCGAACAATCGAAATCGTGATCGAGAGCGGCAACAGCAGGAACATGAAGAGGCCCAATAAATGCGCAGCCATCTGAAAGCTTGTCGCCGAAACCGTTGTCCCGGAAAGCGTTGGGAAGAGAATAAGGGATGTTTCGTAGATCAGGTACCACACGAATGGGCCTAGCGCGCCGATGAAGACCCAGCGGATTTGCTGTTTTTGGGCGAGCGTGGCGTGGTAAAGATAGCGATGGATGCAAGCCAGGAAGCTGATCACGTACCAGGTGGATGTGATCGCAAAATAGGCGCTCGTCCCCATTGTTCTCCAAAAGAAGGGCGCGGAGGGCAGGGTGTAAATTCCCAGCATCGTAACAACCAGCAGCGGCGCGCTCCACTTGAACCAGCGACTCGTAAACTTGCCGTTGGGGAAAAGCATAAAGAACAGGACGATGCCAATATCTCCCAACGCCAGCACCAGGCCGGCCTGTGTCTCATGGCCCGGCGTGGCAGCAAGCATATTTACCAGGTAGGTGATGCGCGCGCCGAAGGTGATTAAAAAGAGCGAGGTGAAAATGGCAAACCAGTCATCGGAGCGATGCACCATCAGCAGGCCGCCGATGACCGAAAAGCCGAGCACCAGCAGCATATCCACGCCGTGTTGAAGGCCCATCTGGAGCAGCGCCGGGATGTTCAAGAGGGCGTAGACCATGTTCGAATTTGACATGTCCATGATGGTCGGCGCGAAAACCGTCCCCAGGACGATCAACGTGTAGGAGACGACGACCGTCCAGAGGACGATCAGCCCCCAGCGCAGGATGGGGCGGTTTTTGATGGAGGTTTCACTGGTGGTGGGGTTGGTGGGCATGGGTCGAATATCACTTTCCGGCGTCAATCATAACAAAGAATGGGGTTGGCTGCGCCGTTGGTTTTGTAATGATGGGTAATTTCTTGAGAAAAATTCGTATTGCGTATTGAGTATTGCGTATTGCGTGTTGCGTGTTGCGTAATGGTGAGCGCGAAGGAAATGCAAAAATGGCTAAAAGGCATTATGCTTTACGGAAATTTGCCGGGAAAGTTTCCCTTGTGAAAATGGCTGCGATACAGGATGGATATAGGATGACTCTCCAGAGAGGCAGCGAGCGGCCCGGTTTCAGGGGGGGCAGCTTCGGTTGGGTTGTGTGACTCAAAGTGCAGGGGAGGCTTCGTCGAAGGGCGATGAAACAAGCGGGATGCCGGGGGTGAATCAGCGGGGAAAGGCAGGCGATGTAGATGGGGATTGCGCCACAAACACCTGGGGGAAAGCAATGCGATCGCGACAAATGCCCCCGACTTGCAATCCGCATTGAAAGAGATCGAAGCGCTGATTAAACCCTAGACTCTGAACGCATCTCTCTGACAGGCATGTCTGTCACTGTCTTTTATTTTCCAAATCAAAAGATGTGGGCGTGACTTTCGTCCATATGGATTTTCTCTTCATCCACATGGATTTGCTCTAAGTCCATATTGATTTACTAAAAATCAACATGGATTTACTCCAAATCCATATTGATTTACTCAAAATCCATATTGATTTACTAAAAATCAACATGGATTTACTCTTCATCCATATGGATTTGCTCTTCATCCATATGGATTTTGACTTCATCCATGTGTATCAGTATTCCATCCAAATGGATGGAGCTTTCGTCCAGGTGAAAGCGCCAGTAGAAATCATGGACGGACTTTCATCAGCAAACAGAGATAGTTTTTAGGGCGCAGCATCAACATTTTTCTGCTGATTATTTTCCAGCAAAATCCATTTAAAGAAATCCTTGCCTTTTTCCGAAATTTGCAAGTAATTATCAGTTGCCGGGTTGAATTCAAGTAAACCGAAGGCTACCGCTTCTGCGAGTTGCGGAAGATCATCATCACGACTTAGATATGCATTTCCAAGTACGAGGTCTTTCAACTCAATAAATTTATCGAGCTTGCCAGAAGCCAAAATCATTTTGAATTCATCAAAAAGTTTGTTTTTACTGTCTTTTGATTTTTCGTTTTGAAGCATAATCTTGAGTTCCTGAATTTCTTTTTCCTTTTGAAATATTTCTTTTTCCTTGCCCAAAAGTTGTCTTTGGGTTTCAACATCGCCGCCTTGAAGCGCAAGATATTTTGACCAAATGGCGGATATAAGTTGACCAAGCTGTGTTTTGTCGTATTCCTGAGGCATCAGGTGTAGCAGATCGTCTGTTAATTCAGGATACCGTTCGCTAATTTTTGCGTAGGTTTCTTGCGAATCGAATATCGAAATGATTTTGTGAAGATCGAAATTGTTGCCTTTTTTCGTTTCTTCCCTCAGGACGTGTTTAATCTCTCTATCCACCCAGGCTGATTGCAAAGATTGTTCAGTAAAAAACAGCAATACAACATCCGCCTTATCAAGACCATCCTGGAAGATGGATTTTCTCAAATTATCGCCAGGGACTATGTTGCGTCTATCAATCCAAACATTGATAAAGCAATTTTCAAGGTCGGTTACGATTGGATCGATGTATGTTTTTTTATCTTCTGATGAGTGGCTTATAAAAACCAGAACAGATTTTCCCATTACTTTTCTCCCAATAGCGGCCTGAACAACAACTTATGATCTCGAAATATCTTCTTTAAGATGGAAAACGGAAGCGGGCGCAAGTATATCTATTTTCTTGCTCCCGTCTTCCCCCCGTCCTTCCAACCAGCGTTTAAAAGACTGCTGACTTTCCCCCGAAGGCCTGCCGAGCAACAGATTCTCGACGCTGATGTCCTCGTCCAGGTCTTCCCAGTGGATGCCCGCGCCTTTGCCGATCAAACGCCAATTGCTGCGCTCGGCAGCGCTGCCACGCGCCAGGCGCGGATACCACGCCAACGGCACGGAGATGGTGCGCCCGTCGTTTAAGTCTACGGTGAGCGTGTCGTCGGTCACAGCAACGGTTTGCGCGTTTGGAATACACAGGTCAATCGCTAAAGTGGTCATGCCAACTCATCAGGGCCGGGGCGTAAAACTGTCGATGCCATATCGTTACTATACAACGACTCTAATTTTGGCGCAAGCAAAATTAGAGGATGTTTGCTTTATGTCCAAAAATTTGACTTTCATCATCATTCTCTGTATAATGAATTTACCAATAAAACGGAAGCGTCCAACAATGGGCGGAAGACCGTTTTACCCGCCCCCGATGACAAGGTTGCCAGGTGAGGCAGCCTGCCGTACCAAGAGTACGGATAGTCGGGGGTGTTTTATTTAATCCAACTGCCATAAATCAACAACGCGATTACGAAACGTATCAAAGTATTCACTGTCTCTGCGCCAAACGAAATCACGAATTGCACCAGCAATCATATCTGCCAATTGCAGTCCGTCGTCTGTGCGAGAATCGCCCGAAACAATTTTCTTGAAAGGACGATCCCGTTTAGCCTGTTTATATGCATCTGACAGATGAATTCGCAATGCCTTGCGCACAGGTTCAGCCGCGCCATCCAAAACCAAAACATCATCCCCAATATCCAAAGGTGAAGCGCGCAAAACCAATTCAGTGATCAATTCGATGACGACATCCGTTCCACTCAACCCTTTAAGCGCAGGCGGTATCTGGTTTTTTAGAAAGACTGCCGCCCGCACACGAAATGCGATGGGTTTCAGCGAGCCAAAGAATACCTGCTTTTGCGTGTCTGTCATGGGATGGAAGTGAAACTCGAAATTCGGCGATACACGCAACGCCTGTCGAATCCTGCTGAAATCATCGATCGGGTCACGGTTGGGAAGTTGAACCATCGCCAGCACAAAATATGGAACGCCTTTGAAGCTGTGCAGTCCTGGATCACCTGACTCGTCAACAAAAAAATATTGGGGCAAGTTATACAGCCAACCTTTGCACAAATTTCAGAATCTCATCCACATCCTTCTCCGTAAACCGCCACTCCACCGCATCCGCGCCAAACCTATCCAGCGGCGATTGGTTGACTTCAAACTTCGGGGTTAGCCTCAATACTGTTTAGATAAGGCATTCCAATTCAAAGGCAGGTTTTCATTTTCTCCATAGAGAAACAGCCGCCAAAGCGGCTTCGTAAAAATAGCCCGGACGTTTACGTCCGGGGCGGGGCCAAAAGGCG
>JBARBA010000388.1:0-3883 GCA_049792555.1 Anaerolineales bacterium | reverse complement strand
GCTTCATGCACGCCGGTCGATGCGCCGGATGGGACTGCTGCGCGGCCCCAGGAACCGTCCGCCAGGATGACTTCAACTTCCACCGTGGGGTTGCCGCGTGAATCGAGAATTTCCTGTGCGCTGATGCTTTCGATTGTGCTATCCATTGTAAAATCTCCTTGTATTGAAATAGATGACAGTGAGGGTTGCCTGTTTTACGGGCAGGCTTGTGTAAATTTTCACATCCGACCAAGTATACCGCTTTTATGCGGCGCTTTGTACCGCTGATGCGGCGCTGTGTAATCCACTTTTTTCGGATGGCCGGCGTCGATCTCCTAAATTCCCTCCGCCTGCTCCGCGTCCATTACGGGGGTGGAATTGGGGGGCCGCGTGTCTGTTGGGGCGGGTTGGGACGTATGCCCGTCGGGGTGGGGAGATGCTTTTCTCCGCTCTGCGGCGGCTTCCACCAGCCCGACAAACAGCGGGTGCGGATGGTTGGGGCGCGACAGAAATTCCGGGTGGAACTGGCTGCCAATCATATACGGGTGGTCTTTTACTTCGGCAACTTCCATCAGTTTGCCGTCGGGAGAAACGCCCGAAAAGGTCATGCCCGTCTTTTCGAATTCTTCGCGGTAGGTGTTATTAAACTCGAATCGATGGCGGTGGCGCTCATTGATCTGCGGTTTTTGATAGGCTTCAGCGGTTTTGGAGCCGGCCTTCAGCACGCACGGGTAGAGGCCCAGGCGCATGGTCCCGCCCATATCGGTGATCGAACGCTGTTCGAGCATCAGGTCAATCACCGGGTAAGATGTGGCGCGGTCGAACTCGGTGGAATTCGCGTCTTCGTGGCCGAGCGCGTTACGCGCAAATTCCACGCACATGACCTGCATCCCCAGGCACAGGCCCAGGTACGGGACTTTGTTCTCGCGCGCATATTTTGCCGCCAGGATTTTGCCCTCGATGCCGCGCGACCCAAACCCGCCGGGCACTACGATGGCGTCTGCGGCTTTGACCGACTCCCAACCTTTGCCTTTTTCCAGGTCCGTGGAGTGGACCCAACTGATCTCCAGTTCCACGCCCTGCCGCATGGCGGCATGTTTGAGCGCCTCGCGCACCGACATATAGGCGTCGTGTAATTCCACATACTTGCCGACCAGGGCAACCTTGACGACAGGTTTGTTGGGCCGGCGCACTTCTTCGACCAGTTTCTCCCACGTTTCCCAGTTGGGTTGCTGCCGGGTTTGCAGGCCAAGTTTATCGAGAACATATTCGCCCACTCCCAGTTTTTCAAGCAGCAGCGGCACCTCGTACAGCACATCCGTAGTCTTCATGGGCACGACGGCGCGT
This sequence comes from Anaerolineales bacterium, assembly GCA_049792555.1. Lineage (GTDB taxonomy): Bacteria > Chloroflexota > Anaerolineae > Anaerolineales > Villigracilaceae > UBA5195. The sequence continues at coordinate 2,557 of JBARBA010000388.1, read as the reverse complement.
TTGTCCACGTCGCAGAACAGGGCGATCTTATCGCACAGGTCGTCCTCGATCTCAACGTCCGAGCGGGCGATGATCATGTTGGGCGAAATACCGATGGAGCGCAGTTCAGAGACGGAGTGCTGCGTGGGTTTGGTCTTCAACTCTCCGGTTGCGCCGATGTAGGGCAGCCAGGTGACGTGGATGAAAAAGGTATTTTCACGGCCCACTTCGGTGCGCAGTTGGCGCAGCGCCTCAAGAAAGGGCAGCGATTCGATATCGCCGACCGTGCCGCCCACTTCGAGCATAACGATATCGGCTTTCATCTCCTTTTCGACCAGGCCAATGCGGCGCTTAATCTCGTTGGTGATGTGCGGAATCACCTGGATCGTGCCGCCCAGGTAGTCGCCGCGCCGTTCTTTCTGGATGACTTCGGCGTAGACCTGCCCGGTGGTGAAGTTGCAAACGCGGTTCAGGCGAATGTTGATGAAGCGTTCATAGTGGCCCAGGTCGAGGTCGGTTTCTGCGCCGTCGTCCAGTACGAAAACTTCCCCATGCTGGTAGGGCGACATGGTTCCCGGGTCAACATTGATGTAGGGATCGAGTTTTTGGACCGCCACGCTGAATCCGCGCTCTTTCAGTGTTCGTCCCAGGGCTGCAGCGGTAACGCCCTTGCCGACGGAACTCACCACACCCCCGGTGAAAAATATATATTTGGTCGTCATAGCACCTCTAAATTAGTTTAACCTTCAACCAGGTTCACACAACGGAAGTGGGGAGGGCCGTTGACCGGCGTCCTCCCCACCTGGGTAGACGTTCGTAGTACTTTAGTGTGGATAATGGAATTGTCGTTTCATCCGACCAATTTCGTCAGGTCTTCTGCGGCGCGCCGCATTTCAAGGAAGATCAGACCGAGTTTGGCCTCCTGTCGCGCCAGGGCGGTCAGCACGGCTTCCTGACCGACGGAAGTCAGGATAATAAAGCCATTGCTGCCTTTGATATACACCTGGTCCAACTGACCGCGCCCCAACTCACCGGCGATACGCTCACCCAGCGACAGCATGGCTGCCGACATGGCCGAGACGCGATCTTCTTCCACATCAGCCTGAAGGGCTGACGCCATAATCAAACCATCCACAGAAACGATTGCGGAGGCTTCAATATCGGGTGAGGCTGCCTGCATGGCGCGCAGGCGTTCCACCATTTGTTGACTGCGGTTTTTGCTCATTCAATTCCTCCGGGCAGAAATATCTCCAAGAGTTTACCACAAAATTATACCGCTTGTTGCCCAATTACCTCAACCTTTCGGCAAAACTTCGGGCAAAAGTTATATTGCTTTTCTGTAGCGCGGCACTTTGTAAGGCAAACCGATTTTTTCGTCTATCCGTTCTAAATTTATTGCATGATTTGGTAATTTGGCGCTTCTTTGGTAATGATAATATCGTGCGGATGGCTCTCGATCAGGCCGGCATTGGTAATTCTGACCAGTTCGGTCTTTGTGCGTAAATCTTCCAGGGTGGCAGCCCCGGCGTAGCCCATGCCGGAGCGCAGGCCGCCGACGAGTTGATAGATGAAGTCGTGCAGCGTGCCTTTATAGGGAACGCGCCCTTCGATCCCTTCGGGCACCAGCTTGCCTTTGCCGCCCTGCCCGCTGGCGTAGCGGTCACGGCCATAGCCTTGCAGCGCGCCCAGACTGCCCATGCCGCGATACTCTTTGAAGCGGCGGCCTTCGAACAGCACTTCCTCGCCCGGAGATTCTTCCAGCCCGGCCAGCAGGGAGCCGAGCATGACCGTATCTGCCCCGGCGACGATGGCTTTGACGATATCGCCCGAATATTTGATGCCGCCGTCGGCGATGACCGGCGTATTGGTTTTGTGCGCTTCGAGGGCGCAGACATTGATGGCCGTCAACTGCGGCACGCCCGTCCCGGCGACGATGCGCGTGGTGCAGATCGAGCCTGCGCCTACGCCCACTTTGACGGCATCTGCCCCAGCTTCGATCAAGGCGCGCGTGCCTGCGGCGGTGACCACGTTCCCGGCGGCGATGGCCATGTTCGGGTGCAGTTTGCGGATACGCTGGATGGCTGTTACCACGCCCTTTGAGTGGCCGTGCGCCGTGTCGATCACGATCAAGTCCACACCGGCGTCGCTCAATTTGCCCACGCGCATTTCCAGGTCTGCGCCCACGCCGACCGCTGCGCCGACGCGCAGGCGTCCGCGCTCATCTTGCGCCGAATTGGGGTGCAAAATATCGGTCAGGATGTCTTTGACCGTCAGCAGGCCCTTGAGCTTCCCGGCGGCGTCTACCAGTAAAAGTTTTTCGATGCGGTGTTTCTGGAGCAGGGTTTTGGCCTCAGCATTTGAGATGCCCACCGGAGCCGTGATTAGACGCTCACGGGGAGTCATGAACTGGCTGATCGGCAGGGTATAGTCCTTTTGTTCGACGAAGCGGATGTCGCGGTTGGTCAAAATCCCGGTCAGCACTCCTTCCTTATCCACAATCGGCACACCCGAAATCTTGTAATTGCCCATACTGCCTTCGGCCTGTTCGAGTGTGGCATCGGGCGTCAGGGTGACCGGG
>JBARBA010000387.1:0-7392 GCA_049792555.1 Anaerolineales bacterium | reverse complement strand
GCGTTGGCGTCGGCCTGGGTTGGCCGGGTTGGGTCTTCGGCAGCCAGCCGCTGGCCTGGAAGATGTAGCTCAAAAAATCGGCCCGCTCGGCGGCCCCCATCGGGCCAGGACGCGCATAATCTTCCAGCATGGCCGTCAGCAAATCGATGCTCACCAGCCGCCCATTATAAAACACATAGCGGTCCAGGAACTCGTAACGTGAATAATCGCTGACGTTCATCTGGTCGAAAAACAGGTTGCCCAGCCCATAATGGATAAACGCGCCGTGATCGAACTCCATGACCTGCGCCGAATGCGCCTGGCTGCCGCTGACCACGTCCGCGCCGGCCTCGGCCATCATGCGAAAAACCTCGCGCTGGTGGGGGCGCGCCTCGGGCGAATAATACTCGTAATACTGGAACGTCACCACCACGATATAACCCTGACTCTTCATGCGTTTGATCTCGGCCAGCATCCATTGATAATCACCGCAGGGCGCAGCGCCGGGCCAGCCCACGTCCGCCCAGTTGAAATCGGGGCCGGCCGCGTTACAGCCCACAAAAGCAAACTTCACCCCGTTGCGTTCAATCGTCGCCGCGCGCTGCGAATCCGCCAGGTCCGCGCCGCCGCCATACGTCACCATGCCGTGATCCTTGTAGATCTGCAACGTGTCGTACATGGCCTGCTTGCCCCAATCTTCCATGTGGTTGCCGGTCAATTCCACCACATCCGCGCCCACGTCGGCCAGCAGGGCGATATATTTCGGGTCGCTGCAAAAGATCAGGCGCTTTGAGTTCCAGACCGGCGCGGGGCAGCCTTGCGCGAAAGGAACTTCATTGCTGATGTGGGCAACATCCGCTTCGCGCAGCGCGCCGCGGATGTACCCTCCCGGAAAAAGCGCGCCGTTTTTCTCCATCTCATACGCCGTAGCGCGCACCAGCGCCGTCACGCCAGTCATGATCAGCGTGGTCAGCTTCGACGGGTCGTAATTCGTCACGCCGGCGGCAACCTGCAACGGGTAAGCGGCCAAGTTGAAGTTTTTGCGGATGGGCGATTGGTCGTCAATCGTCAACACTTTCAGCGTTGGATCCAACGCTTCGAACGGGACGATGCCCCACTGTGGGCGATCCTGCCAAAGGGCCTCGGTCAGCCCATCTGCGGGGACGATCCGCACCGCCCCCTGAGCTGCCTCGCCGTTAAACAAAGTTTTCAGCGCCCCGTACGTCTCCGCGCTCATCAGCAGGGGCTTCCCTGCAAAAACGGACGGCGCTTGCCCCGCCCAGGCCCGCTCCACCTCCGCAAACGTGACGCCGTCTGCGATGGTCGGGAACGGCGCGACGAGGGCGTAGAGCCGGGCAGCCTGGGGAACTTTCCCTGTGACCGTAGGGAATATCGAAGGGCTGGGACTTGGAAGAGTAGCGTGATGCGGGACTTGTCCTGAGCTTGTCGAAGGGGCAGGAGATTGGGTAACGACCGGCGGCAGGCTGGCAGGCGTCGGCCCGGCAGGTCGCCTGGCGGGGGGATATGCGTAGAAAAAACTAACGAAAAGATAGAAATACGCCAGGATAACTAAAAAACAGAAACCGAACAATTTTTTCATAGGTCTGCCTTTGAATCATGAAATCATCATGCAACTCAGGAATCGGTCTAAAGCTTTTGGCTCTCTGAGAATTGCTGCCAACCCGTAGGTCGGGATGTATCACGCTGATTCTTGGAGAGCCAAGCTTTTAAAAAGAAAGCCTACTGTGACTCTAACCAGAAAGGTTATAAGAAAGGCGTACAAGAGCGTTGCAAATTCAGGGTATTTGCATTGCAGCCAGGATTAAGACGCAAGTGCAAAACAGTTTACAAATTTGGGAACAGTCACATCTTGAACTATTCGAACTTATGTTCTATAATGGAGTTATGGATGCCATTTCCCGCCTGAAACTGCTCTCCAGCCAGATGACCTTCGAGCCTGATCTCGAACAAAAACCGGTTTGCTTCAGCCCCAAGGAAGAGCGCAACGTTTTTGTCCACCCGGCGCAAATGCCCAACGGGCAAAGCATCCAATTGCTCAAAACCCTGCTCTCCTCGGCCTGCGAGCGCGACTGTTTCTACTGCCCCTTCCGCGCCGGGCGCGACTTCCGCCGCGCCACTTTCCAACCCGAAGAATTTGCCAAATTGTTCATGCAATTGCATCGCAGCCGCCTGGCCGAAGGGGTCTTCCTCAGTTCCGGCATCGCCGCCGGCGGCGTCCGCACCCAGGACCAACTGCTCGATACTGCCGAGATCCTGCGCAACAAACTTGGTTTTCGCGGCTACCTGCATCTCAAGGTCATGCCCGGTTCCGAACGCGCCCAGGTCGAGCGCGCCATGCAGCTTGCCGACCGGGTTTCGATCAACCTCGAAGCGCCCAACACCGAGCGCCTGCGCAAACTGGCCCCGCACAAAGTCTTCATGGAAGAATTGCTCCAGCCGCTCAAATGGGCCGATGAAATCCGCCGCACGGAGAGCCCGAACCGCTCCTGGAACGGGCGCTGGCCTTCCACCGTGACCCAGTTTGTGGCCGGCGGCGCCGACGAACCTGACCTGGAACTGCTCACCACCACCCACTACCTCGTGCAGCGACTTGGACTGAAGCGCGCCTATTTTTCGGCTTTTAGTCCCATCCGCGATACCCCGCTCGAAAACAAACCCGCCACCGACCCGCTGCGCGAACACCGGCTCTACCAGGCTTCGTTTTTACTGCGGGATTATGGCTTCGACCTCGAAGATTTGCCCTTTGCCAGCGACGGCAACCTGCCCCTTACCGACGACCCGAAACTTGCCTACGCTGCCATGAACCTGGCCCACACGCCGGTGGAACTCAACCGCGCCGAAAAGCGCGACCTGCTGCGCGTGCCGGGCATCGGGCCGAAGGGCGTGGAGGCCATTTTAAAAGCCAGGCGCGCCGGAAAACTGGGAGACCTCAGTCGCCTGCGCGCGCTTGGCGTGGACGCTTCCCGCGCCGCCCCCTTTATTTTGCTGGACGGCAAACGCCCGGCTCAACAACTGGCCCTGTTTTAATCTCTTGCTGGATTTTCTCTCCCGGACAAAACAAAAAGATGACACGAATTTCACGAATTTTGTCTTAAGCAAGAGCATGTTGGACACCTATTTTCACCGCTGAGTTCACAGAGAACGCGGAGAAACCCCTTGAAACTCTGCGCTCTCCGCGTTCTCTGCGGTGAAAGGTTTTTGTTCGACATGCATCTGACTAACACAGAATTTCACGAATTTGCACGAAAAGAATCGTGAGAATTGGTGACATCGTCCGCAGGGTAATTCATGTCCGGTAGAAAAGCTGGACTTTGGCTTGGCGGGCGCGCGCACCCCATCGGGCACACATCCGTTTGTCCGGTTCCCGTCCGCTCCCGAATCCGCTTACGCTGAACCGCATTCAACTTTCATCCTTCTGGGGGAATTCCGTTCATGGGTAATTCGCAGATAAACTTTGGCTCTCTGGGAATCTCTCTGGTCTACCACCAGATGTAAGTCGAAATTAATTTCGACTTACGGTTTCCACCGGATATGGGAGTTACCCGCTAATTCCCATAGCGCTTAAATTAAAACGCCTGGTTTCACGGCAAGATCACCGGCAAGATACCGCCGGAAACCAGCCGGGTCTTTGCGCCCGTCTGAATATCCACCCGCCAGATTTCAGATTGCCCCAACTTCAGGTACGAATAACGCGCATAGACCAGCGATTTGCCGTCCGGCGACCAGCGCATGTCCGAGTAAGAAGCGTCGGCTTCGCCCAGCAACAGGCGCGCGTCGCTGCCGTCAGGCCGCAGCAACCAGACCTGATCGCCCCGTTTGGAGGGGGCCGCAGCCGGTAGCTGGCGGTCAATCGCCACCCACGCGCCATCCGGCGACCAGACGGCGGCGTAATCGCTCTGGGATGGTTCGCCGCCCAGGTCGGTTTGACGGCCCGAAGCCAGGTCGTAACGTTTGACGTGCAGCGCAGTCCCCGTCAGCGAGGATGCCCCCGCCGATGGGGACGCCGCGTCCCAAAACAGGAGCGCGTCTCCGCCGGGACTCCAACTCTCCGACGCGCCCGATTGGGCCGGGATCGGGATCGAAACCACGCGGCCATCCTGTAAATTGTAGATTTGCAATGTATTGTTGGCGGGAGACTTGTAACTGAGCCATAGCCCGTCGGGCGAAAAAGCCGGGGCGTAACTGGCAAAGGTCCCGTCCTGGAAAACAGGGCGGGTCTCCCCGCTCATCATGTCCAACCACCACAGGCTGAAACGCGGCAAGCCCGATTCGTCCACATAGTCGGCGCGCTGGTAGACCAGCCTGCGCCCGTCGGGATACCAGACCGGCCCGCCGCACTGCGCCTGCTTGCAGTCCAGCACGAGGCGCGCATGGCTCCCGTCGGCGTCCATCGCTTTCAGGAAGGTTTCGCCGTCGGCATGGAAGACCGGGTAGGCGATGGTCTGGCCATCGGGCGAAAGCGCGTACCCGGCAACACCCTGCGGCTCGCCGGTGTACGCAGTGGCTGCGCCGCCCGTCAGCGGCAGGCGCGTCAACTGTTGTTGGCCGTGGCTGTCGGGAAAGAGATATAACAGGCCGGATTCACCCCTCGGCTGCGAGGCTGCGGACGTAAATTTCAGCGCATTGACGGCGTTGACCGTCAGCCCCAGCCCCAACCCGGTGACGACCAGCGCGCTGACCAGCGGCGCGTAGCGGCTGAAACGGTTGAGCAGGTCGTTGCGCGTTACAAGGCGCAGGCCCTGCACCATGGCGATGCCAATTGCGATCAGCACCAGGGCCAGTCCCACACTAAAAGCCAAAATCAGCAGCATCCCAAACAAAATGCGGTTGACCGCCACCGCCACCAGCAGGATGGCAATCGCATCGGGGCAGGGCACCAGGCCGCCGCTGACACCCAAAGCCAGCAGCGACTTCCAGGTCACGTCGCCGGTTGGCAGGTCGTGAGTGTGCGTATGCGGGCCGTGCTCATGGGGATGCTCGTGAGGCGTATTCCGCAGCCCAAACCCGACGGCGGGCGGGCTGACATTGGCATTTTGCAGCGAGAAACTCGTTTTGGGGTTGAGCCTGATTTTGGCGGTTTGCTTCGCGCGCCGCGCCACCCACCAGTCCGATAAAACCTGTCTTCTCTGGAAGAATAAATTCAGCCCGAAAATGATCACCAGCAACCCCGATACGATCTCCAGCCAGGGCGCAATCAGGCCGGGCAGGATGAACTGCGAAGCCAGCAGCGTCAGCAGTCCCAGCAGCACCACCGAGCCGGTGTGCGTCAGGGTCACGACCAGCCCCAGGAAAACGGCGTCCCGGCTGCGTCCGCGCGAACCGACCAGGTACGCGGCGACCAGCGTCTTGCCGTGGCCGGGCGTCAGCGCGTGCAAACTGCCCAGCGCCAGCGACAAAAGGAAGGCCCCCGCCAGGAACAGCGGCGAAAAATCCTGGGTTTTGACCAGCCCGACCAGGGCCGAGACCGCCGTCGCCGGGCCGCCGTTCTGCTGCGGGTTCACCAGGATCCCGGTCAAATCGGGCTGGCCGCTGTTCCAGGCGGTCAGCGTGGATGCGGCGGGCGCATGGATGACCATCTCAAGCTGGCCGTTCTTTTGCTGCGGTGTCTCGAACGACAGCCCCTGCCCGGCGGACAGGGAAAACCAGTCCAGGCTGTTGGCTTCGAGATACGCATTGTGGATTTGCAGGCGGCGCGCGCCGGTCAGCTTGGCGGGCCATTGGGCCACCAGTTGCACCTGGATTGCGTCTTCTCCCGTGCGCAACACGCCGATGGCCGCCGGCCAATGGAGTTGCTCCACGCGGATATCGTCGAGTGGCTGACCGTCCAGCGTGATGGTGAGTTGCGCAAGGAAGGGCGCGACCCAGGCGCGCGCTTCCTGCGGGCTGATCGCGCCGTCATGGTTGCCATCGGCGGCAGTCCAGACGCTATCGGCCAGCAAGGGGCCGGGGGTGATCTTCCAGTCGATGGAGACGTCGGTCGACGTCAGCGCGACGAATTGCTGCTGGGCATACATATCGACGGGATGGGCGCGGGCCGCGCCCTGCGGCAAAAGCAGCGCGAGGCACAGGCATGAAAAAGCTGCCCACCGCAAAAGGATGGGCAGACGTTTTGCCAGGACCGAATTCGACGTGATGGAATGCGACAAAAATTGTGCTCCGATATTCCCTGCTTTTCCAACGGATGAGCAGGCCCCTACGGGATGCTGCGGGCGCAGCGAAAACCGATCAGGTAGTACGCGGTGTAAGTCGGGTCAACCCCGTAGCGGTAAGCGGAGCGCACGTTTTTGGCCTCGCTGATCCATGCGCCGCCCCGCAACACCCGCTTTTCGTTTGAATGCGGGTCTTCGCGCCCATCGAGGGTGCTATAAGGATAGGGCTTGTAAAGGCTGCTGACCCATTCCCACACGTTCCCGGCCATATCGTAAAGGCCATAAGGACTTTTGCCGCTTTCGTAGCTGCCCACCGGTTGGGTATCGTCTTTGTCATAATTGGCGCGGGTTCTATCGATGCCCTCGCCCCAGGGATAGCTACGCCCGTCCGTCCCGCGCGCGGCTTTTTCCCATTCGGCCTCAGTGGGCAGGCGCACCCCGCGCCAACGACAGTAGGCCTGGGCCATATACCAATCCGTCCCGACGACGGGGTAGTTGTCGAAGCGCGCCTCGGTGGAATAGTTGTAATAGGTGTGGGTAAACCATCCCGATTGTTGGCAATTGTCTGCATCGACACAGTCCCGATAGCGCGCATTGGTTACTTCGTACACATCCATGTAAAAGGCGGGCAGCGTTATCTGCTGGACAGGTTTTTCGTCGTCGTTGATGTCGCTGCCCATCGTGAACGTCCCGGCGGGGATCAGTACCATTTTTGCGCCGTGGTCGACGATTTCCGGCGAAAGCGCAGATGGGGTTGCCGTCGAAAGTACAAATGGGGTTGCCGTTGAACGCAAAGGCGCGGTTGGCGTGGGGGTTTTCCACGTCAAGAAAACGCCGACCAATGCCAGACAAAGCGCGCCTACCAGACAGACCAGGAGGGCGATGGCGGCGCAGGCGGCCCCCAGGCAATATTTTCCGGAGTCCGTCTCGCTGCCGGAGGATGGTAAGGTGGGTTGGAACTCGTTGTTATTGGTCATGTTGATACTCGGAGACTGTTTGACAAAATCAAACCCTAGCTCGGACAAGCCGGAAAAGAACAAAAACCTTAATCCACGAAGTTCACGAAGGCGCACGAAGGAAAACCTTAAAGCTTTTCCTTCGTGTTGCACCTGTCTCGGCGTCCCTTCGGGAGGGAGTGGTGTCCCTTCGTGGTGAAAATCTGTGCTTTTTTTGCACAAACATCACTTATAAGATACTACGCATCTTCCGGGAGAAGCCCCGGAAGATGCGTCCCCTACAGGGC
>JBARBA010000386.1:0-6842 GCA_049792555.1 Anaerolineales bacterium | reverse complement strand
GGTCGCCGTTGAGCAAGGAGGAACAACTATCGACGATAACTGATTTTGTGGATTGGCAATAGCGGTTACAAAATCAGAAGCATTATCATTCGTGTCAACACAATTCCCCGAAGCTCCACCCAACTTGCGTTCGTAACTAAGCGTTGGCTTATTTGCCAAAGGCGAAAGCGGAGCACCTTCCAGTAGAGGCATACCGGCGCTCATGCCCACAGCATCCACTATTTGTGTTTTATCGGGCAAAAAAAGGCCAATACCGCCGTTATCTGCAATGGAGGCTGAGTAAAGCAAATCAGCAGAACCAGCGATAGCTGGCGGGGCAGCAGTATTGACTATCAAGTAATGTTGTCCTGGTGAAAGGTTTACATTAGTGGGAATAGTAGCGACGAACGATATCGCTCCAGAACTCGATGACTTTTGTATTGCCCACCCACCCACAGGAACATCGCCAGGAGATGAATTATAGATTTCTATAAACTCATCATTTCCCGGGCTTGTCCCACCTCCAGATGTTCTAAACTCGCTGATAACAACCGGCGCAGCCGTAGCCTGCATCACCGGGGCGGCGCGCACCGGCAGCGTCAGCGCCGCAAACAGCCCCCAGGCCAGCAGCAGCGTCAGAGCCAGGGCCGCACAAAAACGCCGCAGCCAGACGGGGGGCGTTACGCGCGAATGGGTAGGAATGGAGGACATATCGGTCATCTCTTCTGGTTCTTTGGGAATCTACATGATCCTGCGCCGGATGTAAGTCGAAATTAATTTCGACTTACGGTTTGGCCGCCCAATATGGGGAGCGCCACCCCATAGAACATCGGGACAAGCTGCTAATTTCCAAAGAGCATCTCTTCTTCAACAGGCATACAAAACGACACCGGCAAAAGCGTCCGGCATGATACCGGCAAGCGCGCCCGGTGATGAACACCCCTTGATTGTACCCGAAAGTCTGGCGGGACGGGTTTAGCGCGGCTCGACGATCAACTTGATCGCCGTGCGCACTTTGCCGTCGATATCCACTTCCACAAACTCCGGCAGGCAGACGACGTTGATGCCATCGCCTTCGAGGTAGCCTTTGGCCAGCACCAGGGCCTTGACGGCTTGGTTGACGGCGCCGGCGCCGATGGCTTGCACCTCGGCCTTTTGATGTTCACGCACCACTCCCGCAATCGCTCCCGCGACGGCAGAAGTTCGGGAGGTGGCAGAGACTTTGATCACATTCATGATGAGCTCCCTTCTACGAGTGCCGCATAAATACCAAACCAGCGCGATGATTTTCATTCGTAATTTCAGCCAACGCAGTTTGGTAAATTATGCAACAAGCAGTAAAACAGAACGCGCGCTTGAACAACTTGTTTGAATCGGGGTACCTTACATTTCCATTTTGTTCCGGGTCAAAAGAATATATTGTATAGAAAGATTGTACAAGATTCTGGCCCTCAATTCAAGCAGTTTGCCATACTGGAATCTTAATATGTTTATTTTAATAAAGATAGTTAAATAGTCGTAGTCTTAGGGCCTGTGGATATGTGGATAAGTCCGCCTTGCCCCCAGCGCTGACGCCTGCGCCGGCGTTCGGCCCCCACATCTGGCGGGACTCGCCCGCCATGCAGTTTCCCGGCCCTGTGGACAAAGTCCCGCTGCTGCCTGAAACCTTTTCGCGCCTCTTTGGACGCCTCTCCATATTTGGCCCCAAAAAAGAACAGCCCCCAGATATGGGGGCTGCGTTTTGGGCGTTTATCGAACAGGTGAGCCATCTATCCACATAGCGGGCCGGTTATCCACAGTTATTGGCAGGTTATCCACAGGGACAGGCAAAAAACGCATCCCGCACCATTGATGGATATGCCTATATGTGGATTCGCGCAAGGCTTGTTGAAGGACGTTGGGCTTTTTTATTTTGGTCCAATCGGAGAAAAAACGGCGCACTCGAAAAAGTGCGCCGCTCTGTTCATTCGTCACCCAACCCGCCGCCGGGATCGCCCAGGCCGAGATCGGGCAGCGCGCCTTCGATCTCCTCGGGGCTTTGGCCGGCTTCCAGCCGGTCAACGACTTCGCCGAATTCCTGGGGCAGGTCTTCGCCCATTTCGGAACCCATCTGGCGCATCATGCGTCCCAGCGCCACCGGGTCGTTCTGATCGAGCGCCCCCAGCGCGGACGGGTCGGCAAACGCCGATAGTCTTTGCTCGTCCGATTTCAGCACGCGCACGCGCGGCGCCCTGCGGCGCACGTTGGCGCTGTTACAATGGGAGCAGGCTACGGGTACGACGCCGTAGTCCTTGTAACTCAGGAACACGTCAAAGCGTTTGCGGCAGTCCAGGCAGGTGTAATCGTAAGTAGGCATAATCCAAATTATACCCGTGACGGGCGCTGTGTAACTGGATATAGCCAAAAGTCAAAAGCCCGAATTCTTTTGTTACAATAGACCCATGACTGATCCCGACTTTAATTTGTATAATCCCCAGCCTTTGTTGATCGTCCTTTCTGGCCCATCGGGCGCGGGCAAGGATAGCGTGCTGGAACGCATGAAAGAACGCCAATTACCCTTTCACTTCGTCGTCACCGCCACCACGCGCGACAAGCGCCCGAATGAGGCGCATGGCAGGGATTATTTTTTCGTCAGCAACGACGAATTTGCGCGCATGATCGAGGCGGATGAGTTGCTTGAGTATGCTGTAGTGTATAACGATTACAAGGGTATTCCCAAACAACAGGTGCGCGATGCGCTGGCCAGCGGCAAGGATGTGGTCATGCGCATCGACGTGCAGGGCGCGGCCAGCATCCGCAAAATTGCGCCGGAGGCGCTCTTGATTTTCCTGACCACCGAAAGCGAAAATGCGCTGGTGCGCCGCCTGGAAGCGCGCGAGACCGAGACGCACGAGGGCTTGAAACTGCGCATTGCCACGGCCCGCCAGGAACTGAAACGGGCCGCAGAATTCGACTATGCGGTTGTCAACAACGATTCTCGCCTGGATGAGGCGGTGGATATTATTCAGGCCATCATCCAGGCCGAACATCATCGCGTTGTTCAGCGAAAGGTTTCCCTGTAATGGATAATGAAAATATCACGCCGCCGGCGCAGCCGCGCCCGCGCATCGAAGTTGTCGAAACGCCCAATTACAAACCGGTGATGACCTATACGATTTTGGGCGTCACGGTCTTTGTCTACCTGTTGCAAATGGCGACGCTATATTTGTGGCCAAAGATCGATCTCCCCGCCGCGCTGGGGGTTAAGGCAAATAATTTGATTATGGCCGGGCAGTGGTGGCGCTTGTTTACTCCCATGTTATTGCACGATGATAGTTTGTTGCCGCTCCATATTGGGTTCAATATGTATTTCCTGGCAATCGTCGGCGCGCGGCTGGAGAAGTTTACCGGGCACCGGGCTTTTCTCTTGCTGTACATTGTGGCCGGTTTTGCCGGGAACGTTTTTTCGTTCCTGTTTTCTCCATACGATGCCCTGGGAGCCTCGACTGCCTTGTTCGGACTGATGGGCGCACAAGTGATGTTTGTCCTGCACAACCGCGCATTCCTGGCAGATAATGGCAAAGCGGCCTTGAAAGATGCGCTGGTTTTAATCGGGTTGAATATTGTCATTGGCATCAGCCTTAACGCCAGTGGAGTTGGGATTGATAACTGGGGCCACATCGGCGGGCTGGCGGGCGGGGCCTTGTTCGCCTGGTTTGGCGGTGTAAAACTGGATTTGGAAGAAATCGCCTTCCCGCGCTTTCGGCTGATCGACGCGCGCAGTGGGCGCGAACGGTTATTTGGGGCGGCGCTGGTGATGCTCATTTTTGGCGGTTTTGCAGCCTTGAAAATCGCCGGGATTGCTTTCTAAAAAATCGAAGTACCAGTCACTTTTATCGAAATGACAGTCACTTTTATCGAATTGGCTGTCATTTTTCTGGTATATTCTGTTCAACCATTCTCCACCCATTCTAATCTTGCGAGGAAAACCATGAAACAAATCTGCGTTATCGGCGTCGGTTACGTGGGCGTCGTCACCGGGGCATGCTTTGCTGACCTGGGCAATCACGTCATTGCGCTCGATATCAACGAACAGCGCGTCGAAAACCTGAAAAAGGGCATCATGCCCATCTACGAACCCGGCCTGGAAGAATTGGTCAAACGCAACGTCAAGGCCGGGCGACTCCAATTCACCACCGATTACGCCGAAGCGGTCAAGGGCACCGAGTTTGCCTTTATCGCCGTCGGCACGCCTTCGGGGGTCAATGGCGAGGCCGATCTACAGTACGTGGCTACGGCGGCCAGGTCCATTGCCGAGAACATGACCGCGCCGATCATCATCATCAACAAATCCACCGTGCCGGTTGGGACGGGCGACTGGGTGGCCGACATCGTCAAGCGCTCCCAGAAAACGCCCATCGATTTTGCCGTCGTTTCGTGCCCTGAGTTCCTGCGCGAAGGCTCGGCCATTGCCGATTTCACCAGTCCGCACCGCACCGTGCTCGGCTCCACCGACAAGGACGCCGCCAACAAGGTGGCGCAGTTGCACTTGGCCCTGCGCGCCCCAATCGTCATCACCGACTTGCGCACCGCCGAAATGATCAAATATGCGTCTAACGCTTTCCTGGCGACCAAGATTTCGTTCATCAACGAAATTGCCAACATCTGCGAAGCGCTCGGCGCGGACGTGAAGGAAGTCGCCGCCGGCATGGGTTACGACGCGCGCATCGGGCGTCATTTCCTGGATGCCGGTCTTGGCTGGGGCGGCTCCTGCTTCCCGAAGGATGTCATGGCGCTGGCCTTTATGGCCGAAGCCGCCGGGCTTGACCCGCGCATCCTGAACACCGTCATGGACGTCAACTACGAACGCCGCAAGATGGTTGTGGAACACGTTAAGAATATGCTTGGCGGCGCGCTCAAGGGCAAGACGGTTGGCCTGCTTGGCCTGGCCTTCAAGCCCAATACCGATGACATGCGCGACGCACCCTCGGTGGATATTGCCCACGAACTGAACGTCGCCGGCGCAGCCGTCCGCGCCTATGACCCGGTGGCCATGGACGTGGCCCGTACGATTCTCCCGGCCGTCGAGATGTTCAACGGCCCCTATGAAATGGCCCAGGGCTGCGATGCGTTGATGGTTATTACCGAGTGGAACGAATTCAAGCAACTTGACCTTGAAAAAATCAAAGGACTGCTCAAGTCCCCGGTCATTTATGATGCCCGCAACATTTATGACCCTGAGTTGATGAAAACGCTTGGTTTTAAGTATCGCGGCGTGGGGCGAGGGTATTAGTGTTCAGTATTCAGTAACCAGTGTTCAGTGAGGCCAGGATGTCCGCTTTAGCCCATGCCAAAAGTTTTCGAGAGTTAATCGTATATCAAAAATCGGTAGTGGTTAAATCGAAAGTGATAATTTGAGATTATATGCCGCTAAATTCAGCATATCACTTTGGTTTTTACCACTACCCAAAAATCAAGAGCATTCGCGCAGGAGATTTTTGAGTTGACGCGCGCTTTTCCAAAAGAGGAGATGTTTTCCCTTACCGATCAAGTGCGTCGTTCGTCGCGTTCGGTTGGCGCGCAAATCGCTGAAGCCTGGGCAAAGCGCCGCTATGAGAAACACTTTATCAGCAAGTTGACCGATTCTGATGGCGAACAACTCGAAACCCAACACTGGATCGAAACCGCCGCCGATTGCGACTATATCACCCACCTCCAAGCCGCTGATCTACTCGCAAAGTACGCCGAAATAGGTCGCCTGCTCGGCGGCATGATCGCAAAAGCAGACCTTTTCTGCAACCCCGATGCTCTTGCCATCCACGAAGAACAGGCATTCTACGGCGCTAACCCTGAAAACTGAACACTGAAAACTGTACACCGGAAACTGAACACTGATGACTGAAACCCCCGTTTGTAATTACGAAGGCTCCGACTACCAGGCATCCTTCTGGGACCAAGGCGGCCGCCAATATGAAGACCGCGCCGAAGCGATTGCGCTCAAACGGCTTTTGCCCGCGCGCGGACGGCTGCTGTTGGAGTTGGGCGCTGGCGCCGGACGAAATACGCCTCGCTATACCGGCTACGAGCGCATTGTCCTGCTCGACTATTCGCGCACCCAACTGGAGCAGGCCCGCGCGCGATTGGGCGATTCTTCCCGTTACATCTACGTCGCCGCTGACATTTACAAGCTGCCCTTTGTGGACGGCCTGTTCGACGGCGCGACCATGATCCGCACCCTGCACCACATGGCCGCGCCGTCCAAGGCCTTGCGTCAGATACGCAACGTGCTCGAACCCGGCGCGAGTTTCATCCTCGAATATGCCAATAAACGCAACCTCAAAGCCATCCTGCGCTATTGGCTGCGTCGGCAAACCTGGAGTCCTTTTACACCGGAAGCAGAGGAGTTCGCGGTACTGAACTTTGATTTCCATCCCAAAGCCATCCGCCAGTGGTTGACCGAAACCGGTTTTGTCATCGACAAAACGCTGACGGTTTCCCACTTTCGCATCGGCTTGCTGAAACGGCTTGCGCCCGCCGGCTGGTTGGCCGCGCTCGATGGCTTGCTCCAGCCTACGGGGGCGTTATTCCAGCTTACGCCCAGCGTCTTCGTGCGGGCTGTCGCGCAAGGGGAGACGGCGTTTGCCGCAGCCGGGAGCTTCTTCAAATGTCCAGAGTGCGCCCACAGCCCGCTCGAAGAGCATCCCGATACCCTGGCCTGCCCTGCCTGCGGGCGGAAATACGCCATCCGTGATGGGATTTATGATTTCAAGGATGCCCTGGGGTAGAATTTCAAACAAAAGGCGTGTCAATGAAACTCGCTCCCTATTTCACCCAGATGTTTGGAATAATTCTAGTGGGTCGTTTGGCGCGGTTTTAGTCATTGG
>JBARBA010000385.1:0-6950 GCA_049792555.1 Anaerolineales bacterium | reverse complement strand
CCCGGTGGTCGATTACAGTTACATCGTGACCCTGGCTGGCCATCAGGTTGCTCACCTGGGAGCCGACCCTTCCGCAGCCCATTACAATCAGTTTCATGGCAGGTCCTCCTTGTTTAGGATGGCGTTTCCAATTTTGGGCGGCTTCTTATGCCGCGTACAATGCGTTTTCTGATCCATTCTATACTGTAAATGCTCAACGAGAACAGCGATAATCCGATCCAGTAGAAAACCGGCAGGGGAACATGATCAAAGTGCTGCGCAATGGGCGCCCAGTAAATAAGGATTACGATCCCAACGATTTCTGCCAGCACGGCAAAAAGCAGGTATTTATTGCTTGCCCAACCCAGGCTCCTGCCGCGCGTGGCTTCAGAGCGGCAGGCGAAGGCGTTCCCAACCTGAGACATGACCACTCCGGCGTGGAATACTGTGACGGCCATCAATTCCACCTGTTCTTTTGTTAATGAAAGTCGCAAGAATGCCGGGAAAGGGATTTGCGCCAGGAAGGGAATTCCGAGGATATCTATGTTGCCTGAGAATAAGTATACCGAAAAAAATCCCAGATAGCACAGGGCTGCTTCAATCAAGCCCAGCCATAAAAAGGCGCGAATCAGCAATCCGTTGTCAATCAGGCGCTGGTGGCGTGAGCGCGGCGGTTTCTGCATCACGTCGGGTTCCGGTTTTTCCATGCCGAGGGCCACGGCAGGCAGAATATCCGTGCCCAGGTCGATTGCCAAAATCTGGCGCACGTTGAGCGCCAGGGGAATATGGGCAAACGAGGCCGATATCACAAAGGGCAGGATTTCAGGCACATTGCTGGAGAAGATATAGGTGATAAATTTGCGGATGTTGTCAAAGATGGCGCGGCCCTCTTCAATGGCATGGACAATGGCTCCGAAGTTATCGTTTGTCAGGATAATATCTGCCGCTTCTTTGGCTACATCTGTCCCAACCATCCCCATGGCGATGCCTACGTCAGCCTTCCGCAGGGCGGGAGCGTCGTTTACGCCATCCCCCGTGACTGCGACGACATCCCCCAGAGCTTGGAACGCTGAAACCAGGCGGAGCTTGTGTTCCGGGGCCATGCGGGCAAAAAGCGCTTCCTGCCCCAATGCTTTTTGCAGTTCGATCTCGCTCATTTCTTCGACTTCTGCGCCGGTGATGATGCGCGGGTTGGGCGTGGAGAGCATGCCCACACGCCGGGCCAGCGATTCGGCGGTCAAGCCGTAATCGCCTGTGATCATCACGATCCTGATCCCGGCCTGGCGACAGGTTTTGATGGCCTGCTCCACTTCGGGGCGGGGAGGATCCATCATTGCCATCAAGCCGAAAAAGGTGAGTTCTCTTTCAACATTTTCGGGGTTGTACGGGCCTGCTTTGGATGGAAGCGCGCGTCTTGCCACGGCCAGGACACGCAATGCTTTGCGCGCGTATTCATCGTTAGCGGCCATAATGTTGGCGCGCAGTTCGTTGGTAAGAGGCGCAATGTTGTTGTCAATCTCGATCATCGTGCAGAGTTGTAAAACCTCGCGCGGCGAACCTTTTACAAAGGCAAGTTCAACGTCAATTCCACGATGAATGGTGGTCATGCGCTTGCGGCGGGCGTCAAACGGAATTTCATGCACGCGCGGATAGAGCAAATTCAGCGCTTTCTCGTTTAACCCGGCTTTTAGGGCGGTTACTTTGAGAGCCGCTTCGGTTTGGTCCCCAAGACTGCTCCAGGTTCGGTGTTCGGTTGTGGGTTTCGTCAGGCGGGCATTGTTGCAGCAGGTTGCCGCTTCGAGCAGGCTGAACAGGGTTTCCTCCCAGGCCTGGTTTTGCGGGGAGGGGGTGAATTCCCCCTTGGGTTCGTAGCCAACGCCGGACACTTTCAGCTTTTGGTTTGAGACCCAAATCTCTTTTACGGTCATCTGGTTTTGGGTCAGGGTGCCGCTTTTGTCGGTGCAGATAATGGATACAGTTCCAAGCGTTTCGATGATGTTGAGCTTTTTTACCAGGACGCCTTTTTGCGCCAGGCGCTGGCCGGCCATGGCAAGCGCGATGGTTAGCGTGGCGGGCAAACCTTCGGGAATGGCAGCCACGATAATGCCGAGCGTGAGCAAAAGCACATCGTGTTTCTTCTCCAGGATCAGTTCGCCGCCGTAAGAGGCGACCAATACCAACGCGCCAATCCCAAATGCAACCCAGGTAATCACTTTAATCAGTTGGTTGAGTTCCAACTGAAAATGAGATGGCTCTTCTTCGACGCTTTGGGTGAGATGAGCAATACGCCCGAACTGGGTTAACATCCCTGTGGCATAGACCACAGCGCGGCCGGTGCCTGACGCAACGGAAGTGCCCGCGAAAATCAAATTGGGTTGCTCCAATTCGCTGATCCCTTGCTGATAGGCGGGGTCCGCCACCTTGCGCGCCGGGACGGATTCCCCCGTAAGCGTGGCGTTGTTTGTGCGCAAGCCGTATTCTTCCACCACACGCGCGTCGGCGGGGATGTTATCGCCCTCAGCCAGGATCAATACATCGCCCGGAACGACATCCTGGGCAGGGATGTGGACTTCGTTCCCATCGCGCAGGATATGGGCGTAAGAGGGGAGCACTTCCTGCAGCTTCTGGATGGCCTGTTCGGCGCGGTATCCACGCCAGAAGGTAAACCCGGCGTTGGCGATGGTCAGGGTAAAAATAACCAGCGCAAGCACCGGGTCTCCGCGCACCAACGCCAGGATGCTTGCGACAATCAAAATTCCTGTTGCCGGGCGCAGGAATTGCCTGGCAAAATTTTCGACCAGAGGTTCTTTGTGCTGTTCGAACAGACGGTTTTCGCCGTAGAGAGACTTGCGCGAATCCGCGTCCAACGAAAACAGGCCCTCGGGACTGGTATCGAGGGCCTTGAATACATCTTGCGTGGGTAAACTGTAAATTGGTTCGGAACTCATAACGTGGGACCGTGTCCCGCTATCTTATTCCTGGTCTTTTTCGCCGGGAGCGGTTTCCTTGGGCGCGCCGCCCAGTTTTGGTTCGGGTTTGGGCTGGCTGTCGAGGTATTGGTCGAGAAAAGATGGCGCTTCTGGATGGTCTGCGTGGAGCGCATCTTCGAATTCACCTGCTCGAATGGGTTGGTCAAACCGTGGCAGCCGCCGCACGCCAAAGGTTCCCAGCGCATTGGCAAGCGCTGTATACAACTGGTAGCGATATTCCTGCATTTTTAGCGATTGCCATTCCACAATGGATGCCATGGAACCTTGCACGCGCGCTTTCTCACGCACAATGCGGTGAATATCTTGTGGGCCGCGCCGTCCGCCCGGAGAGAGCAGCAAGGCATTTGCCGACAGGATGAGTATACTAAACGTAATCAGCACCACCCATCCACCCTCTGACCATTTGCCGACAATTTGACCGACAAAGACAATCGCTGAAAGCACACCTGCCAGCCCGGCCCCAAATGCGCCCCAGGTGCGCATTCTTCCCGTTTTGGTCTTGAGAATGTGCTGCCGAATGGCAAACCCCATCACCATGATCGGCATAAATACACCTACGCCGTAATATGGGACGGCTGCGCCAGTTTGTCCGCGCACCAGGAATTGAATGACAACGGCGATGATAAACCCGGCAGTTACCGAGCGCGTAAATGTGCCTTGTTCATTTCGATACACCACAATTTCAGGCACTTCACCAATTGCCACGTCGCGCCAGGCAGTGGCTTGCAAGTCTTGAAAGGCGGTCATGGATGCGGCGGCCAACAGCGCCACAGCCAGGATTTGGTAAACATAGTAAAGTAGCTTGCCGCCGTCGCCTAATTGGGTAAAACCGATAAAGGCCAGGTTGCCCACCAGCGAACGACCCAGCGTGCTATCAAAGACATTGAAATGGATCGCAAAATAGGTCAGGAACAGGGTGGTGAGGCCACCGTAGAACAGGAAGGATGTCTGCACCAATCGTCCAATGCCCGACTTGCCGCTGTAGAATTCCCACAGCCCCTTGAGTTTTGGCAGGGTTTTCTTGCCCCATTTGACCACCCCGGCGTCTTCGTTGATGACGAACTGAATGCCGTTGGACATGGCCTCCAGGCCGCTCAAGGCCACCAGCCCTTTCATCGAAGCCGTCAGCATGTGGTAAATGGCATCTGTCAAGGATGCGGGTTTGATCGCGTCGGTGTAAGGCACTGGTGGAACGCCGCCAAATTTAGCGATGAACAGGCCAATGGCCATGGTAACGGTCATCAAGACAAAGACGCCCAGCAAGAAAAATACAACGCGGGACGATTCACCTCGTCCGCGAATGGTCAAGTACCAGGTAATGGCAGCCAGCGCAGCGCCGAGAATGAAGTGCCAGAACCAGGGGATGCCGTAGGAATCGGTGATCGAGAGTAGCTGGTCCACACCTGAAAGTGATGAGACGACAATCGTGAAGATATAATCCTGAATCAGAACGACGGCCACGATCAGGCTTAACGCAGGGGTCAGGTAGCGCATCGATGCGGTATAAGAACCGCCGCCTTCGTTGAATACGCCCAATGAATACATATACAAAGCGCCGAAGATAATGTTGGCAATGGCAATGAAAGTCACGGCAATATAACCGTATTGCTGCAACCCATATGGATGTAAGGCGCTCATCATTTCGCCGGTGGCGTAAAAGTATGACGTGAAATAATCCACGCCAAATAGCGCAATTGCCGCCATCAAACCGATTTGCCCGGCGCCGTGGACGTGCTTGTCTTCTTCTTTTTCAACCGGTGATATCCGGAAGGCAATATACCCAAATGCAATCAGTAATAAGATTGAGAAAACCATATTCACCTGTAATTTTTATGCGGGGGTGGTAAAACCATCTTGCAACAGCCTGAGTTCGGCCATTAAATACTTGCGCGTGGAGGAACTCAAGCGCGTATCCTGCGCCACTTTGGCCTCTTCCTGGCTTGCAGCGCGGACAACAAAAGCCGGCACGAACATGATGCGCCCGGCGGGAATCACCTCGAAAGTTACCATGGCAATTCTGAGTTCCTGATCGTCGAAATAGGGCAGGCTCAAGCCCAGTCCGCGGTTCAAGCTGCCGGCTGCCGCGCGCTCCTTGACGGTGAGGATGATGTCCTGCGTCTTGTAACGCGCCAGCGCGCGCCCCTGGTTGACCAACTGGCCGAGCATGCCGTAACGTTTTTTCTGGTACTCTTCGTCGGCAATGATATAGGCCGCAAAAAACGAGGCCGTGTGCAGGATTTCGATGTATCGTTGCATCGAAGCCAGGTGCGCTTCGGCTTCTTTCACACTCCCGACCAACAGTTTTCCGCTATCGTCGAAGGCAACCCACTGCGGTAGGTAAAAGCGCCGCGCCGCCGGGACGAACGGCACCTGCAAATCGCCGCGCCCCGCATCGGCTTTGCCGTCTTCGGCGATGGCGTCGCTGGCCTGCGTGATGGCGGATTCCGGTTCCAGGTCTTCCGTTGGGGTCGTGGGGATTTCCTCGTCGTCTTCGGCGCGATATTCCACCGTGCGCCCGGATGGCAGCATATTATGTACCAGGTGGATGGCTGCCGCGAGCCGCAACAACCTCGCGCTGGCGGCAATGGCGTGGTCAGGGGATTGCTCCAACTGGTTCAGGCGGTGGCGCAGGTCTTCTTTTACATTTCCATGCGCCAGCCGGTTGCGGAAGCCGCCCAGGGTTTGTTCGCGCGCTCCGGACGGGACGGTGATCGTAGCCGGCTGGTTAATCTGCGGTATTTCCGCCACAATGCGGTCAGGCAGGGTGAATTTGACCTGCGGGCGGTGTTCAATCAGTGCGTCGGCTACCTGGCGCGCCTGCGCCTCGATAAAACGCTGAACGATAACGGGTTGGGCGTTAAACAAAGCTTGTTGTTCGCCGAACTCTTCGCGGAGATGGCTGGCGGGAAAAAGTGTTTTGTTCATGGGTTTATCCTTATGAGGGCTGAGACGGGTGGATGATACCATAATTCCAGGTTTTGCTCTCTTGCATCCTGTCTACAGCTTGAACGAGAGGAGGCAGGCTGGAAACCCAAAAGCGTGGAGATGCGCGCCAATGCCAATCATTGCCTGTTTGGCGCTTTGGTTGTAAAATTCAGTAAAATTTTTAGTAAATTGCGATGCGCAGGAATGCTTAAACGTGTTCATCGACACAGTTGCCAAAATCCTGTGGGGTGCCAGCCTCGTCGGTTTTACTGGCGTTGATGCCAAACCAGGTTCCCGGCTCTATCCATCAAAACTGTAAATTTTCTTTTCGCTGCCAGCGGAGCGCTCTGTAATGCTGACAGGATTTTGCATGTATCCAGATAGAGTATGCGGTTTCGATACGCCTTCGGCTACTCAACCACCACAAATTTCAAAGTGTCAGGTAGCCAGGCGTTCCATAACAGTAATGCAGATACCATCTTAAAAAGGATTCTTTATGACAACCTATCCATTCTATTCCGCGCCAAATATCCCGTGGGAAGAACGCCCGGCAGGGAGTAGCGACGTAGTTTGGCGTTTCAGCGCCAACCCGATTATCCCGCGTAACCTGGTCCCTTCATCGAATAGTATTTTCAATTCTGCCGTGATCGCATTCAACGGCAAATTTGCGGGCGTGTTCCGTTGCGACAACAAAAAGCGTCAGATGAATCTCCATCGCGGGTTCTCGGATGACGGCCTGAAATGGAAGTTGGAGGACGCCCCGATTGAGTGGTTGTGCGGCGATTCGGAGATTGGTTGTTACCAGTATCGTTACGACCCGCGCGTGGTCTGGATTGAAGATCGCTACTGGGTGACGTGGTGTAATGGCTATCATGGCCCAACCATTGGCGTGGGCTACACTTATGATTTCGAGAAATTCCATTTTTTGGAGAATGCGCTCCTGCCCTTTAACCGCAACGGCGTGCTGTTCCCGCGTAAGATCAACGGAAAATACATCATGCTCAACCGTCCGTCGGATAATGGGCATACCCCTTTTGGCGATATTTATATCAGCCA
>JBARBA010000384.1:0-9725 GCA_049792555.1 Anaerolineales bacterium | reverse complement strand
GGTATAAAAAGTGGCGCAGGTTTAGGGGGAGTTATTTTACGGAAAATATTGTTAACTACACCACCAATTGCACTGTCAATCGTACTGGTAATTGATCTCTTCACTTCTTGTGCCTTGTTTTCCACTGAATCTATTAAATGGCATGAAGCGTCATCAATGTTATGTGAGTCTCCTAGGTTGCATGGTATATCTCGCTGTATGCAATTCGTATTTTTATCGGATTTACAATCACCCCAAACCGTTGGGTCGCTGAGAGTTCTGTATACATTGTGTTGTATATCAAGTTTTGCCATATCAGGTTCTGCGTAGCGTAGATTTAGCCCATGAGTCTTGTTAAGCAATGCAACTTGCGCCCATCCTGTAGCGCCTTCATAATCATTCCAAATAGTTATTTTTTTAGCAGTTCTGCTGCAAACTGGCGGATTCACTGGGTAGTTAGCCAACATCCAGTTCACAACATTGGATCCCTTGCTATGAGAATATAGTACAAACTCATTATCATCTAGGGAATTTATCATCTCAAAAAGTTTTCTTGCTTCATAATCGACATCCGCAGTGTTTGGGTTCTTTCCAGCATAATCAAATATCTTTAGTTGTTTGTAAATGCCCGATTTGCCGGCGCTCTCATAAACCTGCGTCTTTTTCCAATAATCATCACTTTGTTTTCCATATTTTTTCCCTTGATCTGGGTGTGTAAAATATTCTCCATTGTCACCACCGTCTATCCCCTGTACAAAAACGGCTGTTAAATAACCCAGATAATCCAAAAAGTTGATCGGGTTATTCCCTACATACCCGTATCGATTTAAGGATGCGGGCACAGCCAAATCTCCTCGATACGCATCCTGCTGCAACCACGTGCCCGTCGCCGGATCGTACTCGCGCGCATAGAAGTGATACAGGCCGGTGGTCGCGTCCCATTCCTGGCCGGTGTAGGTGTAGGCGTTCTTCAGGTCGGCGGAGGCGGGTTTGCTGCTGATCGCGCCAAAATCGCCGTATTGGTACGATTCGACGCGCTGGCCCTTCTGATCGGTCAGGGCAGTCACACTGTTCAGGCCGTCGTAGTGGAAGTATTGCGTATGCACCGGGTCGCATTCGGGCAGGGCGTCGCCGCCATGCGGGTCCGCGCCCAGGTTGGATAACATGCTCAGGATGCGTCCGTCGGCGCGGTAATAATTGGTGTGCTTGCTGCCGTTGTTGTGTTCGGCGTCCACGTCACTGTTACGCCAACCGCCGCCGCTGTACGTGGCAATCGGGTCGAGGCCGTCGTAAACGAATTGGGTGGTCTCCCGTCCGTTGTCGTGGTCGAGGGCCGTTGCGTTCTTGGGGTCGGCGCCCGGTTTGGTGCTGCGCTGGAACAGGCGGCCATAAGCGTCGTAGGTCATGGCAACGTCGATATTGGGGGTGGGCAGGCAGTCGATCCCCATCAAAGCAGCATTATCGAGTTTGTCGAAGCTGCCGCGCACGCTTACCAGGCGGTTCTCGAAGTCATACTGGTACTGGATGCTGGGGTCGTGATTTCCGTGGTCGGGAGCCAGCGCATCCCTGCCATCCCATTGGACCAGTCGCTGCTCGGTGCGGTTGCCGTTCCCGTCATATTTGAAATCGATCTCTTTCGTAGTCTTGGGCTGGCTGCGCCGGTTGGCCTCGCCGGCCTCCCGGAGCTTGGCCTGCAAACTGCGGGCAATGCCGTCGTCCTTGATCTGGCCCCGGTTGCGGGCCGTCTGCACCTGCTGGCTGAGGGCGTCGATGGCCGCCGCCAGGGTCCTCTGGTCGGGCGCGCCGCTTTGGATTTGGGTCAGGATGGCCGCAGCCGCCTGGATCAAGGCGTCGGCGGCGCCGGCCTCGACCTGCTTGCCCGATTGCGCCTTGACTTCGTTGATGAAGGCATTCAACTGCGCCGTGACCTGGCTCAGGTCGCGCGAGCCGTCGCCTTGCGTGATCTTCGTCAGGGCGTTGATTGCGTCGTAACTGTAGTTCAGCGTCTGGCCGTCCGGTTTGTGCCCAACGCTCGCGGCAAAATTGTCCGACGGGAACGGATCGAAGTTGGTCGTCAGTTTCGTGCGGTTCCCGACCGCGTCGTAGCTGTAAAAGCTCTGGCGTCCCAGGCTGTCGCTGGAACCGGTCAGGCGGGACAGCGGGTCGTAGGCGTATTGGGTCACCAACTGCGGGGCTTTCCTGCCCAACTCGCTCTTGCTGTTATCGTAAGAGTAAGTCGCCGTGGTCTGGACGCGGTTGCCCACTTCGTCGAGCTGGTAGACAAAGCTGTTGATCAACTTGCCGTTCTTGCCCAGGTTCGTGACCGATTTCAACTGCTCGGCCTTGTCGAACTCGTATTTGGCCAGGGTCTGGTTGGGGTTTTCGACCAGGGTGGCGTTGTGGGTCTCGTCGCGCGTAAATTTGGTGATCTTGCCTTGCGGAGCTTGCCCTGAGCCTGTCGAAGGGTCGGTCACCTGCGCCAGGTAATTGGTGGCGTCGTAAGCGTAGCGGACGGTCTTGCCGTCGGGGTAGGTGATGCTGGCCTGGTTGCCGGTTGCGTCATAGGTGTAACCGATCTTGCGGTGGGCGCTATCGGTGGATGAAGTCAGCCGGTTGAGCGCATCATACTGGTTGATGATCGCGCCAAGCTGGCTGGTCGCAGCGCTGGTCTGGTTGCCCACCGCGTCGTAGGCATACTGCGCAAAGCTGTGGTCGGGGTAGCTGACCTTCTCCAGCAAGTCGGTGACGGTGTAGGAATAGCCGGTCTTGTCGCCGTTCCCGTCAATGCGTTGGGTCAGGTTGCCGGCCGCGTCGTAAGCGTAGCGCCAGGTGTTGCCCAGGGCGTTCTGTTCCTGGGTGACGTGGTTGAGCAGGTCGTAGGTATACGTGGTGACGTTCCCGTTCGCGTCTGTGGTGGAAGCCAGGTTGCCGGCCGCGTCGTAGGTGTAGCGGGTGGTCACGTTGGTCTGGTTGTCCGCCGGGCGGGATGAGTTGTTTTGAACAACAGCGGTCAGGCGGCTCAAGGCGTCGTAGTCGTAGCGCGTCTCGATGCCTTTGGCGTCGGTGGCCCCGACCATGCGACCCAACAGGTCGTAGTGGTATTGGGTCGACTGGTTGAGCGGGTCGGTTTCGCTGGCGCGCTGGTTGAGCGCGTTATAGCCAAAGGTCCAGCTATTGCCTTTGGCGTTGGTGAACTTCGTCAGGTTACGGCTGCCGTCATACGCGAATTTGGAGATTTGCCCGCCGGCTTCGGTCATTTGGGCCATCTGCCCGTTCAGGTCGTAGGCAAAACGGGTATAGTTTCCACGCGCGTCTTTGGCGGCGACCAGGTGGTCTTCCGCGTCATACGCAAAGCCGGTCGCCCCGCCAAGCGCATCGATCACCGCGCTGACGTTGTCGTTGGCGTCATAGTTATAGGCAGTGATGCGCCCCAGCGCATCCGTCACCTTCTTCAAGTTGCCCACGCCGTCCATTTCGAAGTGAGTGGTCTGGTTGCCTGCATCCGTATAAGCGATCAACCGGTTGGCGGCGTCGTACTGCAAGCCGGTGCTGTGCCCGTTGGCGTCGGTATATTGGACGGGATTCCCCGCCGCGTCGTAGTTGATCTTCCAATCGCCGTGCAGCGCATCCCGGATTTCAATGATCCGGTCGCGCAGGTCGTGTGCGAAGGTTGTTTTTGCCCCGCGTGGGTTGGTTTGCTCCACCATTCGGCCAACGGCGTCGTACCCGATGCTTGTGCGACCGTTTAGTGGGTCAACCTGGGCTGTGAGCAGGTTCAGCCCGTTATATTCGTAGCGCGTCACCTGGTTGAGCGCGTCGGTCTTCTGGGTCACATTGCCGTTCTGGTCGTAGACGAATTTCGTCAGCCCGCCGTTTGCGGCCTGGATTTGTCCCACCTCGTAGCGCGCGTTGTAGACATAGCGGGTCACGTTTCCGCGCGGGTCGGTGACGCCGATCAGGTTGTACGCGGCGTCATAGGCATAGCGGGTCACGTTCCCTTCGGGGTCGCTCTCGGTGGAGAGCTTCAGGTCGTCGTCATAGGTGAAGAGCGAAACGCCCCCGCGGCGGTCGACCATCTTGACCAGGTCATCGTTTTTGTCGTAGAAGAAAGCGGTGTCGTTGCCCTTCGGGTCGGTGATTTTGGTGATATTGCTGTTCGCGTCATAGCTGAACTTGACCAGGTTGCCGTTGGCGTCGGTCATACTGGTCTTGCGCCGGGCGGCGTCATAAGTAAAGCTGGTCTTGGCCCCCAACGGGTTGGCGATTTCGATCAGGTTGCCCTGGCCGTCATAGGTATACGAGGTGATAGCGCTTTTTTCATCTTTCGACGTTTTCAGGTTGCCTTTGCTGTCATAGGTCATCTGGACGCTGGTTCCATCCGCGTAGTGAATGGCTTCCACTTCGCCCTTGTCGTTGACGTCGAACGACGTGGCGCGCGCCGCGCCGTTGGCCCCGCCGTTGTCGGTGACGCTGGTCAGGTCGCCGAACTGGTTGTAAGTGTAGCTGGCGCTGTAGCCCTCCGGGCCGGAGGCCGTCAGCGGGTGGGAGGTTGTGTCGTAGATGAATGTGAATGCGTTCCCGCGTTTGTCGGTGCGCTGCAGGACGTTGTCCTGCGCATCGTACGTAGCGCTGGTCGTGAACCCCAGCGCATCCTTAATGGATGTGACGCGGTTTTGCGAATCATAGAAGTACTGGGTGACATGCCCCAGGTTATCGGTAAAGGTGGTCACGCCGGAACCGTACACCAACGTGAGCGTTGTGCCGCTGGCGTCGATCTGCTTGACCACGCGGCTCTTGTCGTCGTACTGGTTTTGCAGGAACAGGTAGCCTGCCGGGTCCCACTGCTTGACCACGCGGTCCAGGTTATCGTATTCGTAGCGGTACGCGCCGCCGTTCGGGTCGGTGATCTTGGTCAGGTCGCTGTTGGTGTATTCGAATTGATAGGCGCGGTTGCCGGGCAGGGCCATGGATGTGATGTGCCCGTCGGAATCTGAATGGAAGCTGATTACCTGCCCGGCTGTGTCGGTGATCTTCAATAACTGGGGCCGGGGATTGCCTTGCGCCTGGCCCTGGAAATCATACTCGTATTGATAGGTGTTGCCGCGCCGGTCGGTGATCGTGGTAACGGGGCTATAGCCCAGCAGCGCCTCGGTGAAGGTCATCGCGCTGCCGTCGGCGTTCGTCCACTTCCAGCCGTCATCCGTGCGCGCCAGGGTTCCGTGCAAGTCTTCGGGGGTTTTGTAGTCAGGGCCGAAATCATATGTGCGTCCATCGGCAAAAGTAAGAGTAGCGGATTCATCGCTGTAGCGCTGGATATAGGCTATCGGCGCAGACCAGCCGAAACCGAAATAGCCTTCGCGGTCATCCTGGCTGTTGTAAACCAGGCTGAAATTGAACGTGGTGTTTCCCTGTTCGGGCAGGGTGAACAAGTCGCGTTTGACAACGTGGTTGCCGGTGGAGAAGCTGACCGGGTCTGCGCCATATTGCAGGTAATTCTGGTAGCCCAGGTCGCGCAAGTGTTGCAATTCCTCCGCCGATGGCGGCTTCGGCAGCGGGTTGCCGCTCTTGCAGACCATGCCCTTGGCTTCAAGCTGGGTGCGGATGGCGGCGTAAGCGGCGTTGGTGATGTAGTCAAAATGATCGTGAATGACCGGCCAATCGTAATTGTGATCCAAATACAAATTTTCGATGTGGGCGTAAGTCATGCTGGCTGGCAGGGCATCGAAAGCGCTGTACATTGCCGGGTGCTGGATCGATTTGTTATGTGGGCGACCCGTATATGTAGTAATCTGGTTGCGAAATTGATCCGCCAGGGCGTCATCGTCCGAATGCCCGTTGCGCGCCCAGGTTTCAACGCCGCCATTGTTAGACAAACCCCAGGGTGTACCGATCAGGGCATTGAAAGCCAATGTGACAAACATATCCGCGCCAAAATTGGTGGCCTGTTGCGCGCGATTGGATGGGTTAAGATAATCAGGGTTGGCCGTTTCGCGCGTCAACAAAACATCCACGCTGCAGCCGTCGGTTGCCAGTTTATCGCGCACCTGGCGGGCCAGTTGTGCGTTGAAGGGTAGTTCGGTATAGGTTGTGCCGTTCCAAAGCGCATGACCAACATTATCATCGGGGTCGAGCACCAGTTTCATGTTTTTTGCAGCAGCAACAGACTGCGCCGCTACTTTTATCTGGCGTTCCGCAAACACCGCAAAATCGCCGGGCTGGTCGGCCTGGGCCGTGACCGAATGGACGGCTGTGTTGAGCAAACTCGGCAACCTGCGCCATTTGCCCGTTACCGGTTCGCGCGCGTAGACGCCAATGGTGGCTTCATCCAGTTCCCAGATGTCGGCGTCGGTATATTTCACCGTGATGGTGAAATTGTTGGCGGCATTTGCGTCGCTATCTTTCGTCGGGGGAGGCTGGGGCGCAAAAGAGTTGATTTCCACGCCATTTAAAAGCGTGGCGTGGAAAGAATAGCCCAAGCCTACCGAGTGCATCCCGCGCGTCGGGGCATTGCCCGTCCCGACGGTTTGCAGCGTTGCCGTAAAGCTTTTTCCAAAAGCAGCCCCAAACACAATACTGAAAGAGCCATTCAGTGAACGCAGCGTCCCCCCACCAACCGGAATTTGTGTGACGACAATCGGCTGCGGCGTCGCAACCGGGGGAGCTGCCGGGGTGGGCGCACTCGCAAAGGCGGCTTTTTGCGCCATACCGGCGTTGGGACTAACGCCGGCGCTTGCAGCTTGCCCGGTGGTTATATTTTCCGCCGGCGACGCAGCTTGCGCCGCGGTCGTTTGGAACGAGATGGCATTCAACGCCATTGAAAAAATGACCAGCAGACTGACAAATTTATAAAGCATTGTTCTCATGGTATTCTCCTTGTGAGATCGAGTGAAAATAAGGGTAAACGATTACAGCCCTCCCGTTTTTTATGACAGGAAAGCGGTTTGCAAAACGAAAAAACCTTCAAGACGCCTATATGTGCCGGGTGTCCTTCAGGATGGCGGGCAACAGGCTCCGCCCGCTATGACAAAATAAAACAAGAGTGAATGCTTGTATCATCTCAATATTTCGGGGGAATTGTTGCTACAAGGTGGTTTCGACACCTGCCCTCCCGAAAGGACACCGGGACAGGTGTGACGGGCGGTGCCAGGGTATGGCGGCGGAACTGCGCTGCCTACTCAACCACCGATAATTGATGAGATACGAATGCTTTTACAAATGAAATGTAATCTGACCTTGATGGTATATTAACCATAAGCATACAACTTTTTCAGCCTCGTTACAATAGGCACGTGATTAATATTTATAGACATTTGTACTGAATTTGATTGCAGAATTCCAACTTCCATTATGCACGCAAATCGTCTGCGCCGTTCCGGGCATTTTCCGCAAGAATCTGTGAAACTCTTAAAGCAAACGAACGACCGCCCGAAATGGCGGTCGTTCGTCTCTTTGTAGAATTTTTGGAATACCCTGCGGTTGTGGTTTCGATGGATGATTTCACGCCTGCAAAATCCGCTTCACATCCGCTTATCCGCTGCGCCGCAGGCCATCCGCTGTCATCCCGCTTGTCCGCTGCGCCGCAGGCCATCCGCTACCATCCGCTTGTCCGCTTCGCCGCAGGCCATCCGTCGTCAAAGCCACGCCCACAGCACCCACAACCCGATCATCACCACCCCAATGGCGAACAGGGCCGCCAGCGACCAACTAAAGCCGATCAGCCAGCCTTTGGCCGAGGCAAAGGCCGCGCGTCCGTCGCGCAGGCGGTAATATTCGGCTGCGTAGAGGGCCAGCGGCGTGACCAACAGCGCCGCAAAAGGCGTCAGGAACAGACTGGAGACCAGCCCGGCCACAAAGCCGATGGTAATGGAACGCCAGGGCGTGCCCGTCTCGCGCAGTTTGCGCGCCATGATAATGTTATCGACAACGCTGCCGACGACCATCAAAACCGTAATCAGCGCAAACAACAGCCAGCCCCAGACGTCCATTTTCCCGGTCAGGGTTTCGACGGCCGCATAAAAAAGCGCCGAAAGCCAGATAACCATGATCCCCGGAAAGATGGGGATGATCATGCCAAACAGCCCGACCAACATGAAGGTCAGGGTGATCCATTGCGCGAGAAATTCCTGAAAGAGCGCCAAGTCAAACACCATTGGAGCGGTCTACGGTCGAATCACTTCCACGCCGCCCATCCACGGGCGGAGCGCTTCGGGGATAACGATGGAGCCGTCAGCCTGCTGGTAATTTTCCATGACGGCGATCAGCGTGCGGGGCAGTCCCAGCCCGGAACCGTTGAGGGTGTGCAGCAGGCGGGCCTTGCCGCCATCCGCCGGGCGGTATTTGATGTTGGCGCGCCGGGCCTGGAAATCGGTGTCGTTCGAGACCGAGGAAACTTCCAACCACTCGTCGCAGCCGGGCGCCCAGACTTCCAGGTCGCAGGTCATGGTCGCGCCAAAGCCCACATCGCCGGTGCAAAGTTGCTTGACGCGGTAGGTCAGGCCGAGCGCGGCGCAGGTCTGCTCGGCGTCTGCGACCATTTTCTGGAAGAGCGCCTCGCTGTCTTCGGGTTTGCTGTAGATGTACATTTCCACTTTGTCGAACTGGTGGCCGCGCTTGATGCCGCGCACGTCGCGCCCGGCGCTCATCTTTTCGCGGCGGAAACAGGGCGTATAAGCGGTGTACTGCCGGGGCAGGCTGGCCTCGTCGAGCGTTTCGTCCATATGCAGACCGGTCAGCGGCACTTCGGCGGTGGGGACGAAGTACAGGTCTTCCTCGTGGTCCTTATACAGGTTATCGGCGAACTTGGGCAGTTGCCCCGCGCCGTAAACGGTGGCCGTTTTGACCATGAACGGCAGGTATTGCTCACGGTAGCCCTGGCGGATATGCAAATCGAGCATGAAAGCGATCAACGCGCGCTGCAAACGAGCGCCCGCGCCGCTCAGGACGTAAAAGCGCGAACCCGTCAGCTTGGTTCCGCGTTCAAAGTCGATAATGCCGAGGGCGGTGCCCAAATCCCAGTGCGGCTTGGGCGCAAAGTCGAATTTCTTCTGCTCACCGACGACTTTTGTCACCACGTTTTCGCTGTCGTCCTTGCCGTAGGGCGTACGCGCGTCGGGGATGTTGGGCAGGCCGGCGGTGAAGCCGGTCAGTTCGCTTTCGATGCCGGCCACCTGCTGGTCGAGCGCGGCAATCTTGTCGCCGACGGCGCGCATGGACGCGATTTTTTCCTGGCGGGCGGCGTTATCTTTGATCTGGCTGATCTCTTTCGAGACGGCGTTGCGCTCGGCCTTGAGCGTTTCCACCTCGGCGATGGCGGCGCGCCGTTTGGCGTCCAACTCAAGGATGCTGTCCACCGGCGACGGGTCCATCTGCCGGTCGCGCAAGGATTTGCGCACGATCTCAGGGTTTTCGCGGATCAAATTGATGTCTAACATAGTACCTCCTGTGAGAATTAAAGAACCGCCCCTCCGGTGCAGGACGAGGGGCGGTTCGTGGTACCACCTGCGTTTGTTCTCGGCTTGCGCTATAACGGGCGTCCCCGGCTCTCTTATGGCTGCGTGTGGAACGGGCGGGTTTGCCTGCACCGTGCCGCACACCGTCCTGGCGGACTTTGCCAGGGGGCCCGTGTGAAACCCGCCCCTACGGAATGCGCCTCTGCGAGAGCGACCGGCCTTCGGCTTGGGCGGATACCATCCGCCCCTGCGTAGGCCACCGGAGGGGATTTCGCCGTCTGGCCGCCTGCCTTGCAC
>JBARBA010000383.1:0-3691 GCA_049792555.1 Anaerolineales bacterium | reverse complement strand
CTGCCCGTCGGGGCGTTGCCGCTGTACAGGCTGAGATAGTTGGCAACCGCGTCGTTCGTGTCGTCCAGCTTGAAGCGCAGACGGATTTGCGTCAGGCCGGAATTCGTCGCCAGTTTGTTGACAAAAGGCCCGGCCCCGATCAGGTTAATGCTGTACCAGCCGCCGGACAAAGCCGTAAGATAGGGGCCGCACATTTTGCTGGAAGCCGCCTGGAAGTCGCCGGTTTGCAGCGCCGCCGTGCCAAAGGTGCCGTTCTGGATATCGGCCATAAAGCCCTGGAAGGTTGCCACCGGGTTGCCGCCGCCGACGATGGCCTGCTGCTTGACTTTGAGCGTGACGCCGGTGATGACGGCGTTATCGGGCAGGATGGCCCCGGTGTCGAAGGACAGGATGCTGCGATATTGTTTCTTCGCCGCGTTGTCGCCCAGGTTGAAGGTCGCAGCGACGCTATTCATTGTGCCGCCCAGGTTGCTGGTTTCGCTCGATTCGAGTATCCAGCCGTCTTGCGCGGCAATGGAGGTGAAAGTCTGCGTGATGGGGGGCGTTTGCGTGACCGTCAATGTTGGCGTAATGGTCATAGTTGGGGTATGAGTGGCCGTTGGGGTTGGAGTGACAGTCGGCGTTGGAGTATTGGCGTCCATTCCATATTCATACGCGCCGATATCGCAGTGCGCCCCTTGTGGACGGGTGACGCCGCGCTGGTCGGCGGCGGGACAGACCAGGTCGGAGCCTGCGTCGATGGCCGATGAATACGTCCACAGCGGGACGGTTTCGGTGTAGCCGCCGTAATTCCAGAGCGGGCCGAGCATGGGCGAGGCGGTGATGATATTCACGCAAGCGCTGCCCGCAGGGCAGCCGCCCTGCACCACGCTGTCGCTCACGACGGGGGTGGAACTGTTATTGTAAATTTGCGCCCCGGCGGTAATGGCAAGATTGCCCCAGAAAATTGTGTTGCGGATGGCTGGATTGCCGCCATTGTTGTTATACATCCCGCCGCCGTTGGTTGCCGCGTTGGCTGCAAAGGTGATGTTTGTCAACGTGGGACTGCTTGATTCGTTCCAAATCCCGCCGCCCAGTGACGCCCAGTTGCCGCTGAAGGTGACGTTCGTCAACGTCGGGCTGCCAGTGTAGTAGTTCAACATCCCGCCGCCAACATGGGTCGCCCAGTTGCCGCTAAAGGTGACATTCGTCAACGTCGAAGTGTTGTTGAAGTTCCACATCCCGCCGCCATCATTCCCCGCCGAGTTGCCGTTGAAGGCGACGTTCATCAACGTCGCATTGCTTGCATTGTTATACATCCCACCGCCGGCGCTGGTCGCCGAGTTGTCACTGAAGGTAACGTTCGTCAACGTCGGACTGCTTGAATAAGTTTCCATCCCGCCTCCGCAAGCGGTCGCCGAGTTGCCGCTGAAGATGACGTCCATCAACGTTGGACTGCTGCCGACATTGGTGTACATCCCGCCCCCGTCTGCCGCCGAGTTGCCGCTGAAGGTGACGTTTGTTAACGTTGGATTGCTTGTGTTGTACATTCCACCGCCGCCGTTGGCCGCCGAGTTGCCGCTGAAGATGATGTTTGTTAACGTCAGGCTGCCTGCTTCGTTGTACATCCCGCCGCCGTGATAGTCGGAGGTGCTGCCATTGGCATTGCCCGCCGTGATGGTGAAGCCATCCAGGGTTGCGCCGTCCGCGCCTGTGACGACGTGGTACGAATTATCGCTGACGCCTGCCGCGCCAATCTCGCCGCTCAAGATGGTGACGTTGGCGGTGAAATTGCGCTGGTCGCGCGCGGTCTCCGTCCCGGCGAACCCGCCATAGACGGCCACGGCCTTGAGTTGGAAGGTGACAGTCCGGTCAGCGCCGGTGGTCGGCTTGTGCGTCCCGGCGGCCACCCAGATCTCGTCGCCGTTGCCCGCGTTGGTCAGCGCGGTTTGCAGCGTGCAGGCGGTGGCCCAACTGGCGCAATCGCCCGCGCCCGTTGGCGTGGCATAGCGAACGGTTGCCGCCCACGCAGGCGTGACTCCCAGGACGCCAAAGGTCAGCGCCAGGATGGATACAGTAATAAGCAAAGTAGAGAAGACACCAGAAATTGACTTGGTTGTAAACATAAGAACCCTCCGAGGTTGGAACGAATTTGAATACGGCAGTTTCGGTACACCCCGAGGCCGTTTGTGCTCTTCATCATTATACAGATTTGCGCGTTCGAAGGGAATGGTCAGGTGTACGAATGCAGGCGTGGCTTGCAAACCTGCAAACAGCCAGCCAGGCCAAAACCACTCGCGCCGCCGGAATATGCTATACTTTTCCATAGCCTCCCATTGAATTTCGCCCAACCAGGAAAGGGGTCATCCCATGCCCGATTTACGCAAAATGAAAGCCGATGAATTTGCCAGACGCCTGAAAATCGACGGCGACATCCCGGACAAGCGCTTCGCGTTCTTTTTAGGCGCAGGCTGCTCGGTCTCCTCCGGCATTTCGGGCGCAGTTTCGCTGGTCAAAGACCGCTGGCTGCCGCGCCTGCAAGAACTGTGCGCGCCGGGCTGCAAGGATTTCGACGCCTGGGTCAAAGAAGAATTCCCCA
Source organism: Anaerolineales bacterium (assembly GCA_049792555.1). Classification (GTDB taxonomy): domain Bacteria; phylum Chloroflexota; class Anaerolineae; order Anaerolineales; family Villigracilaceae; genus UBA5195. The sequence continues at coordinate 1,113 of JBARBA010000383.1, read as the reverse complement.
ATTACGCCGCAGATAACCCCGCCATGATCTATGGCCCCGTCATGGAAAAACTCTTCCTGAACGCGGAAGACCGCCAGCAGGAGATCGAACGCCTGTGCGAGGGTAAAAATCCGGGCTTTGGGTACACCGTGCTTGCCAAGCTGGTCGCCCGCGCCGGGGGCAATTTCAACGTCGTGGTGACCACCAATTTCGACGACCTGGTCTCCGACGCGCTCTATCTTTTTACCAGCACGCGCCCGCTGGTCATCGGGCACGAATCGCTGGCCGGTTTCATCCGGCCCACCCGCACCCGTCCGTTGGTCGTCAAACTGCACGGCGACGCGCATCTTGTTCCGCTGAATACCAGCGACGAGACAAGATGTCTGCAAAAAGAAGTCGAAGACCGGGTCAGTGGCTTGCTCGATGACCGCGGACTGATCGTCATGGGCTATGGCGGCAACGACCAGAGCATTGCCACCATGCTCAAAGCGTTACCCAGAGACGCCCTGCCTTTGGGTATTTACTGGGTCAGCGGCATAGAACCGCAGGGCATTCTGCGCGGTTGGCTGGAGGAAAGAAAAGCCATCTGGGTTGAACAGTTGGACTTCGACGAAATGATGCTATTAATCCAAGCTGCATTTGAATTGCCCCAACCTGACCCCAAGCTTTTCGACGCCGTCCTGCAAAACTATTTCGAGACCTACAAAAAACTGTCCGAGCGCATCCACGCCGCCCCGGCCAAAGCCGAAGACGGCACGCTCAAGAGCGCTCTAGAGCGCGCCGACGCAGACTTGAGCGGTTGGCAGTCTGTGGCAATGGCGGCGAATAAGCTTGAAAAGAGCGACCCCGAAAAAGCGCAGAAAATTTATATAGACGGCCTGGAGCGCTTCCCAACCTCCGCGCCGCTGCTTGGCGGCTATGCTATCTTCCTACATAAAATTCGCAAGGATTACGACAAAGCCGAGCAATTCTACCTGCGCGCAATCCAAGCTGACCCCAACCGCACTGCCAACATTGGTAACTACGCCGCCTTTCTTCATGAAATTCGCAAGGATGGCGACAAAGCCGAGCAATTCTACCTGCGTGCCATCGAAGCCGACCCCAATTACGCTATTGTTCTCGGCAACTATGCCT
>JBARBA010000382.1:0-2028 GCA_049792555.1 Anaerolineales bacterium | reverse complement strand
GAGTTGCCTAACTTGTCTAAACGACTTGCCCGCTGTGTCCCGTAGGGGGTAGGATAAATCTGGTGAATGGGTTTGCAGGACAGGATTTTTTTGTTGTCAAAAAACTTGTTGGAAGGAATGATTTATGACAGAACTTACCGGCCGCACCCTCCAAAACCGTTACCGCGTGGACAGCTTCATCGGGCGCGGCGGCATGGCCGACGTCTATAAAGTTTGGGACCAGAACCGGGCCGTCTACCTGGCGATGAAAGTCTTGCACGCCGACCTGGCCGAAGACCGCGCCTTCCTGCGCCGTTTCAAGCGTGAAGCCGACACCCTGGCCAAGCTCCAGCACCCGCATATCGTGCGCTCGTACGGACTGGAAACCGACGGCAGGATTGCCTTTATCCTGATGGATTACATCGAAGGCGTCAGCCTGCGCACGCGCATCTTTGACCTGAACCGGCCCTTCACCTCCGAAGAAGCGCTCGAAATCATGCAGCCGGTCTGCGCGGCGCTGCACTATGCCCATCAAAGCGGGATCGTGCATTGCGACATCAAACCGGCCAATATTATGATCCATAAAAACGGCACCGTTCTGGTGTCGGACTTTGGCATTTCGCGCATCACCGAGGCCGCCACCGCCACGATGGTCGGCGCGGGCACCCCGGCCTACATGTCGCCGGAGCAGGCGCGTGGCGCAGACCTGACCCCGCTATCGGACATTTACTCGTTGGGGATTGTGCTGTACGAAATGTTGAGCGGCGGCGAGCGCCCGTTTACCGGCGAACGCGCCAAAACCACCGGCGGCACCAGCGAAAAAGTGCGCTGGGAGCAGATCAACGCCGCCCCGCCTGCCCTGCGCAAACTCAACCCGCAGGTTTCCCCCGCGCTGGAAGCGGTGGTGATGTGTTACTTGCAAAAAGAGCCTGCCAATCGCCCGGCAAATGCGGTGGATGCTCTGAATATGTTAGTCCAGGCAGTTTCCGCAAAGCAGCTGATACCTGTCGAGTCGCAAGGCCTTTTAGTTAGGGTGCCGGTGAACGCTGTCCAATCGCCATCCCGCCTGCCGCCCTTGGCGGTCATGGCGATCTTATTCCTGATGCTTGGCTTTGGACTGGCTTTGGGATTTAGCGCCGTTGATCTTGGCACGCGTGGCGTAGGGCCGCTGGCCGGGTTGGCTACTCCAACTTACACGGCAACGCGCACTCCCCGTCCTACGATTACTCCCAGTTCTACTGTAACTTCCACGCCCACTGCCACCTTTACTTCCACCCCCGGCATCGGCTCGACCTGGGTTTCGGAAGTGGATGGCATGGTACAAGTTTTTGTTCCGGAAGGTAAATTTACCATGGGCAGTTCAATCGAACAGGTTGTACGAGATTGCACCCGTTTTCGCCACCAGAGTTGCCTGTCCAGTTGGTTTCAAAACCAATCTCCATCGCATATTATTGAAGTAGACGCCTACTGGATTGATCAAACTGAAGTAACCAATACCATGTATGCTGTATGTGTCCAGGCTGGCATTTGTAAACCGCCCAGATTGTATAGTTCCAGTACCCATGAAAATTATTATGGAGTAGATGAATTCAAGGATTACCCGGTGATTTATGTTTCGTGGTACGACGCCAAGACCTATTGCGAATGGGCCGGGCGTCACCTGCCGACTGAAGCCCAGTGGGAAAAAGCCGCACGTGGCACAAGCGCTTATATCTATCCCTGGGGCAATAACAGCCCAAGTTGCGTTCTGTCTAATTTCAGCCCTTTTAATGGGGCTTCCTGCACTGGAGATACAGCCCAGGTAGGGAAATACCCCAATGGTGCCAGCTCGTATGGCACGCTGGATATGGCGGGCAACGTTTGGGAATGGTTGGCAGATTGGTATGACGCAAGCTATTACCAAAGTTCTTCATCTGTCAATCCTCTAGCAGTTTGTCGGAGGAATAAGTACATTACCGACGGGAACAGCCAAACGGAGCAGTTATTGGCTGAGATTTTGGCAAAAGATGCACAAAAGAGAGTGTCTGGACACGGGAAAGCCCATTCTCA
>JBARBA010000381.1:0-5641 GCA_049792555.1 Anaerolineales bacterium | reverse complement strand
GTCCAGGATGGCGATGTGCATCGAGAGGGCATCTTGAACGCTTTGCAAAAATTCGCGCGCGTTGCTTAACTTCTCCTCTGCTTGTTTGCGCTCGGTGATGTCCTGGCAATACGACATGAACCGGTCTTCACTTAGCTTCACGGCGTCGACCGTCGCCCAGAACTGCGCGCCCTCCTTGCGGCGGAGCAGCAACTCTGAAGTTGAAAAGCCGTCTTGCACCACTGCCTGGAATTGCTGCAAGCCTGCCTCCAACGATTGCGGCGCTAATACATCCGGAATCGACAGATGCAAGAACTCCGTCTCAGTGTAGCCCAGCATCTCAGCCGCAGCCGCATTCACTTCGAGGTAGCGGCCCGATCGGTCGACGATGAACACTCCCAGGGGCGCATATTCGATGTACGACCGGAACTTGGCCTCGCTCTCCTTCAAGGCTTCTTCGGCCTGCTTGCGCTCGGAGATATCCTGCCCGTAGATGTTCACATAGCCCATCCCGGCAATAGGGGCGACGAACATCGAGTAAACCTTCCCGTCACTCTCCATCTCAACAGTTTTGGTTTCTTCATTTGCAAGCGCTTGGGCAACCAGGTCGCGCCAGAATTGGGGAGCAAAACCGCCGATCACGCACCCGCACTCATGCAGGAGCGCGTCGCTTGCCGGGTTGGCGTACATCACGATGCCGTCCTGGCTTAACCGCAACACAGGGCCGGGACTTTCGAATGGGAATTTTGCCAGGTTGGCGATTTCCCGCTCTGCCCGCTTGCGCTCCCGGCGTACCCTGGCCTGGATGAGTTCGCGCTCCACGGCCGGGACCAGGCGCGCCAGGTTGCCTTTCATGACGTAATCGTGCGCGCCGGCTTTCATCATGTCCACGGCGGTCTCTTCGCCCATGGTGCCCGAGACGGCGATGAATGGAATATCCAGCCCTGTTTCCCGCAAAAGCATGAGCGCGGCGTGACCGTCAAACTCAGGCAGGCTGTAATCCGAAATGACAATCTCCCAGGCTTGCTTCTCCAGCGCGGCGCGCATCTGTGCGGCAGTCTCAACTTGCCCGGACGTAACTTTGTACCCCGCTTTTTTTAACAGGCGCACAATTAACTGCGTATCGCTTTCCGAGTCCTCGACAATTAAAACGGCAAGTGGCTTAATCATGCTATCTCACTTTGGGCGGGGCCGGCTCGTTCAACACCAGCCAGTACAGTCCCAGGTGCTCGACAGCCTGCGCAAATTGCACGAAATCCACCGGCTTGCGGATATAGCTATTGGCGCCCAGGTCGTAACTATGCGCCAAATCCTGTTCTTCTCTGGATGTCGTTAAAACCACCACCGGCATGCGGCTGGTGCGCGGGTTGGCGCGGATCTGGCGCATGACCTCCAACCCATCCACGCGCGGCAGGTTTAGATCCAACAGGACCAATGCCGGCAACTCGTTCATGTCCCGGCCTGCGTACTGTCCATTGCCAAACAGGTAATCCAGCGCAGCCTGCCCGTCTTCGGCCACGACCATCTCATTGGCAATGCGACTCTTGGCCAGCGCCCGTTTCGTCAGCCCAATATCGCTGGGGTTGTCTTCGACCAACAAAATAATTTTTGGTTTCATAGGCTCTCATCAAGGTATCATCTCAATATTTTGGGGAGATTATTGCTGTAAGGTGGTTTCGACACCTGCACTGCGTTCGGTGCAGTGTACGGCGGCGGAACAACACCGCCGCCTACTCAACCACCGATTATTGAGTTGATATATTCTCATCAAGTGTAAAGTAGAAGGTTGCGCCCCGGTTAACGGCGGACTCGGCCCAAATGCGCCCGCCGTGCCGGTGAAGGATGCGCTGGACGGTTGCCAGCCCTACGCCGGTGCCGGGAAATTCAGAAGCGTTGTGCAGGCGCTGGAACACTCCGAATAGTTTTTTGGAAAACGCCATGTCGAAGCCTGCGCCGTTGTCGCGCACAAAGAAGGCGCGCTGGCCCTCGATCTCGGTTTGCCCGAATTCGATGCGCGCCTGCGGGGTCTTGCCGGTGAATTTGAAGGCGTTGCCCAACAGGTTGGTAAGCGCAGCTTCCATCAAGTGCGCGTCGCCCCGGGCGCTCAGTCCTTTTTGAATCTTGAATTTCACCTGTCGCTGTGGTTCGCTTTCCTGCAAACGGGCAGCAATGCGCCGGGCCATGCTGCCCAGGTTCACCCGTTCTTTGCGCATTTCAACGCGCGCCAGGCGCGAGAATTGCAGCAGGTCATCGATCAGTTGTCCCATGCGCTGGGTTTCAAAACGCACCCGCTTGAGGTAGGTTTTTCCCTGTTCATCGAGCAGGCTGCCGTAATCTTCCAGCAAGGCCATGCTCCAGCCGTCGATGCCGCGCAGCGGGGCGCGCAGGTCATGCGAAACCGAATAGGAGAAGGCTTCCAGTTCCTTGTTGGCAGATTCTAGTTGGGCGGTGCGCTGGATGACGCGCTGTTCAAGATCGGCATTAAGTTTACGGATTTCATCCCGGGCCTGGAATAAGGCGGTCACATCGCGCGCATACAGGTTGACGTATTCATCGTCCGGCGCGGGCGCGATGGAAAACCAGAAAACGCGTTCTCCGCAAGGCAGTTCCACCGTTTTCGTCTTTTGCGCTTCAAAGACCTCGCCGATCACGTTTTGCAATATCCCCGGCGCAGGCCGGTCTGCTTGAAAGTCCCAAGTTGTCAACTGCGCGAAAGCCGCCTCGTTGGCGTAGAGCAGTTTTCCGTCCCGGTTGATGCGCAGCACCGGATTGGGATTTTCGGACGGGAAGCGCGCCAGGCTGCGGATGGTTTCCTCCGCCTGTTTGCGCTCGGTGATGTCAACCCACTGACATACCACGTTTGTCAGTTCGCCTTGTGCGTTCAGTATCGGGAACATGGATACATCGATGTACATATCATGCCCATCTCTGAAATCGGCATCGCCAGCATCCGTCGCCTTCCAAGGAATACTGAAACGCGCGGGCTCGCGCTTCTCAAAAACAGCCCTCACCATGGGCATTACACCTTGAATCTCCAGGTTTATATCCTTAAGCGCATTGTATTTACCGACGATCTTATCATCCGTCAGGTTTATAGTATCGCGTAGGGAATGGTTTGCCCTGATGAGCGTTCCTTCTTTATCGGAAATCCACATGGCAAACGGACTCATATCGACGACCGTATCGAGAAATGCCTTGGCTGACTTGACTGCTTCATCCGCCTGCTTGCGCTCGGTGATGACATCAAACACAGCCACGAAGTATCCTTTTCGGGAGCTGTATACTGCGATCGAAAACCACATCTTCAAGGCCTGCATGTATACCTCGAAGACCTCCGGCTTGCCGGTGAGCGCCACCCGGCCATAGGTTTCGAGCAATCCAGGGTCCGACTCGCGTATGCCGGGGATGACTTCGCTTACCTTTTTCCCGATGACATCTTTCAACCCGGTCAATGATTCGAAGGCGCGGTTCACATCCAGGTAGATGAAATCTTGCGGACGCTCCCCATCGAAAAGCATCTTGCAATAAGCGAAGCCGTTCAGCATGTTCTCGAACAGGGAATGATAGCGCTCCTCGCTCTCTCTCCTGATTTTCTCCGCCTGTTTGCGCTCGGTGATGTCGAGCGCAAAGGCGGCAATCTGGCCTCCAGGTCCGGGCAACATTACGTCGGCAAGGAAAACCGGCACGCGTGTACCGTCCCGCAACAGGTATTCCTTCTCGTAGGGTCTACACCTGCCCCCCTCGCGCAGTTCCCGGATCGCCTGATCGTCTGTGGCAAGCCATTCGGGCGGTGTGATCGCCCGCCAATCGACCTGCCCATGTTCGAGTTCCTCGCGGGTGTAGCCGATCAGGTTCAAGTAATAGTCGTTGGCTTCGAGCACGTCTCCGGCCGCGTTGGCAATCAGGATGCCGACGATGTTGGCGTCGATGAAGTGGCGCAAGCGTTCGTTCGCCAGGCGCAGCGCTTCTTCTGAATGCTTGCGTTCGGTGATGTCCAGGACGGCGCCAATATAGCTCACCGCCTGGCCATCGGCATTGAAGACTGGCTGCCCGCGTGACATCAGCCAACGCTCCGCCCCGTCCTGGTCTCGCACCCGCCATTCGGTGTTCAGGTCGGTGGCTTCCCGGGCTGCCCTCTGGACCGCCTGCGCGGTGACTGCCCGATCATCGGGATGGATGGTTTGAAGCCAGGTTTCAAAGGACGGTTCACAGCTATTTGGCTCCAGACCATATACTTTCCATAGCTCTTCTGACCAGATATTTTCATCGGTTTGCAAATTCCATTCCCAGACGCCTCCCTCGGCTGCATTCATTGCCAGGTGGAGGCGCGCTTCATTCTCACTCAGTTTTTTCTCCGCCCGCTTGCGCTCGGTGATATCGGTCAGCATGAGGAGCGCGCCCAGATAGTTCCCGTCCGAATCTTGCAGGATGCTGATCTCAATCAGCGCCCAGAGCGCGCTGCCATCTTTACGCTTTAATTCGAGATCAAGTTGTTGGTTAATTCCCTGCTCTCGCTGCGCAAGGCTTGCGGCTGCGCGTGCTATCTGCTCTTCGTCTATGAAATCGAAGATAGATATATCCATGATCTCTTCCACGCTGTACCCAAGCATCTCTGCCAATCTCTTATTTGCCAGAGTGGTGCAATTCTCTGTATCAATGACCCAGATACCTTCCCCGGCAGTCTCAACAATTTGGCGGTAATGTCGTTCGCTTTCGCGCAGCGCATCCTCCGCTCGCTTGCGCCCGGTGACGTCGACCATGGTGGTCATAAAGTAGAGCGGTTTGCCGTCTTTGTCCCGGCGCAGGGCTGAACTGACGTCCGTCCACACAACGGAACCATTTTTGTGAAGATATCTTTTGGTAAAGCGCGCCACATCTTTTTCGCCCGAAAGGAGCGCATCCATTTCTTCCTGAGTCGCTTCAATGTCATCGGGATGAGAAACTTGATGCCACTTGCGGTTTTCGAATTCATCCTGCGAAAAACCCAGCATTTTGCAAAAAGCCCGGTTTACATGGACTTCGCCGGAAGGCAGGGTGATGGATTCTCCAACGGGAGAATAGTCGAAGACATACTTGAATTTGTCTTCGCTTTCGCGCAAGGCTTCTCCCGCGCGTTTGCGCCCGGTGATATCGCGGTCGATGCCCATAATCAGTTCGCGCCCATCCACCCTGATGATTGCCGTGGAAACTTCAATGGGGAAAACGATGCCGTTTTTGTGGCGATGATGCGTTTCGAGTTTGAAATTACCCGCCTCTCGCAACTGTTCCAGGTAGGTATTTCGCCCGGGCGGCGTGAAAGGGGCCGCGTTCAGGATGTCAATGGAATGCCCGATCAATTCGTCGCGACGATAACCGTTCATCCGGCAGGCTGCCGCATTGCAATCCATGATGGGCCACGAGACGTTGGGATCGTGAGGATCGATGATCACGATGGCATCGGGCGAAAGTTCAAACAACGCCTGGAAAAGGGCTTCGCTATGTTCGCGCGCGGTCTCTGCCCGCTTGCGGTCGCTGACGTCGCGGATATTGCATTGGATCACTTTTTCATCGTCCACAAAGTAGACGTTGCTGACGAATTCCACCTGGACCAGCCGCCCGTCTTTTGTTTTAAGCGGCAGGTCTTCGTAGCGAATGTATTCATCTTCCTGCAAGGCTTCAAAGG
>JBARBA010000380.1:0-3594 GCA_049792555.1 Anaerolineales bacterium | reverse complement strand
AATTGTCTGCGAGTTGAAAGCCATGGTTTTCTCTCCAAAGTGGTTTGCCAAAATTCACTTTATTGATACCAGACTTTCAACTCATTTGAAACACACCCATTTCTTTTTGATCCAACATTTTTTCGCGCGCTTCGTTCCCATCCCAACGCACCGCCGAGATGCGCGCGTAATAAAGATAATCCTGCACGTTTTTCCCGAACAAGAGCAGCCCCGCCAAGGACAGGCGCTCGACACCCGACAAATCGTCCACCAGGAAGCGCATGTTGCGCAGCATTTGCCGCAACGGGACGTCTGCGCTTTCCAATGGCCGGTCGTAAATGGTCTGGTAGTAATGGCCGAAAGCGTTCAGATCGAGGTCTTCGAGCGAAGTCCTGCTGACGGGCGTTTCGTCGAAGTGGACCACACCCGCATTTTGCAGCAAACGGGCGCGCTCCTGTGGAGATGCCAGCCTTTTGGTGTTCCCGACCCGCAAATAACACTGGCCGCTGTTGTTTTCATGCGGCGCGCCGCTTCGCCGAGGAATCCGCGCGACGAGCACCAGCCCATCTTTGGTTTGCACCCTGTCGATTACAGGCGTCAGGGGTGGAATGCAATTGTTTCGGGCGATGCTGGTAATGGCTTCCTCGGTTTTGGCGGGGTCGCCGACGCCGGTGATTTTCCCGTTATCGTCCACACCGACCAGGATTTGGCCTCCTTCAAGGTTCGCAAAAGCGATCATTTCGGCGGCAAAATTTTCGCCCTGACTGATGTCCGATTCGAATTCGGTGAAACTGTTTTCACCGTCCGTAATCAGGGCATAAAGTTCCAGGGCGTCCATGTTTCACTCCATCAATTAATCCTTGAGTTGCCGAAAGCATCCTTGCCGTCTTGCAGGATGATTGCTGGCCTGTTTAATTTTATCACGCGCATTGCGAAGATACGAAAAGCCGTCATTCAAGGCGAGTTTTATAAACTGGCAACATTGATGGCAAGGAATCCTCGCCCGAAAGGGCAGCGTCCAATCAAACGGGCGACAATCCTGATCGGATTGTCGCCCGTTTAGTTTAAAACAAGCTGCGAGTGGTTTTTGGGGGGATTATTTACGCCGTGAATCCAGCCAGCGTTTCAGCGATTCAGTGCTCTCGCCGCTCATCCGTCCGGCCAATAAGCCTTCGATGCCAATGTGTTCATCCAGGTCGGGCCATTCGATGGCGTAGCCGTCCCCCAACAAATCCCAATGGTTGCGCTCGGCTTTGGTGGCATTCAACAAGCGCGGGTACCAGGCCAAAGGCACAGCGATGCGGCAGCCATCGGCGAGACGCGCAGTCAAATCATCGTCGGTTACGTTCACTTCCACCGCTGTAGGTTCCACTTCAAGCATAGTTGGCATATTGTTTTATCTCGTTATGTGTCAAATCTCCAAAAGATTAAGACGCGCCCGGAGGAATTGCCGGGCCTGCGTGAGCGAGGCCCATTCGGTATCGTCAAAGCTGTCTTGCGTTTGCCCGGCCTGCCAGCGGCGCAAAAAGTCTTCCAAGCTTTCGTGATATCGTTGCTCAAAAACGACCTTTCGGTTTATGGCGTAAGCGCACAACGAAATCCAAGATAATCATAACTCCTACCGGGTTCACTCTCGCTGCGATAGGCGGAGCGGGCGCTATCATTACCGCTGGTCCACGCGCCGCCGCGCAGGACGCGATATTGACCGCCTGATGGCCCCAACGGATTAAACGCGTTTTCGGCCAACGTCGCATAATAGTTTTCGCCATACCAATCTGCCACCCATTCAGAAACATTGCCGGCCATATCATAGATCCCAAAAGGACTTATGCCAGCGCTATAACTGCCAACGGCAGCAGTGTCGCTTCCGGCATAGTTGGCGTGGCTTATATCGATGCTTCCGCCCCACGGATAAACGCGGCCATCGGCGCCGCGCGCGGCGTATTCCCATTCAGCCTCGGTTGGCAGGCGCGCCCCGCGCCATTTGCAATAGGTTCGAGCCTGGCTCCAATTCACGTAAATCACCGGGTAATTATCGAATTGGGAATGGCCGTAATATCTGGGACGGCTATAAGACCGGTTTTCAGACGGCGCGCTGCAACCGCCCGCATCGACACAGGTTGTATAGAGCGCATTGGTGGTTTCGTATTTATCCATATAAAAAGCGCCCAGCGATACCTGGTGCTGCGGTCTTTCATCCTCCCTGCCGTTATTACTCCCCATGCCAAATGTTCCGGCAGGGATGAAGACCATCTTTGCGCCTTTTGGGGTAATTTCGAGCGGGTAAAGTGTGGGGGCAGGAGAAACTTCAACGGCCGGCGCTGAAGATGGATTGATGATCGTTGCAATCGTTATCGTCGGGATGGGAGTCAGGGATGGATACAAGGTCGATGTGTTGCTTGCCGTGATTGCAGGCGTCAATGTTACAGCGGGAACATATGCTGGCTGCTGCATGAACCCCAACCAACCCAATAAAACTGCAAGAATCGTTACGGCTGCGCTAATCAGCAGGATGACTGTAGCGTTCCGGGTACGGGGCGGTTTGGCCGGCGGGGAATGTGGCTTTCGATGCGTACCCCTGCGTCCGCCATCGGTTTTCGGCGGATTTACGAGAGCGTTTCTGACGGCATTCCCCTCGCCGATGATAATCGTGCTCCCGTTGGCGTTGCCTTCGATATAAACGGAAGGCGCTTCGTTCTTGGGCTTTTCATCTACGCCGGGCATATTTTGGGGGCTACTCTCGTAGCGCGCAATCGCTTTACCCAAATTAACATAAAACCTGGGCGGGGGCAGTTCCCCATCCCTTACATCCACAAACTGGGTGTTCTGCAAATGCCACCAGACTTCCCCTTCCAGCAAGAGCGGCAAAATCGGCTTCTTGAGCCTGCGGGCGGTCAGCAGTTCGTTTTGCACCCAATCTGATTCTTTCGAATCGGACGACATCACCAGGAGAAAGATACTGCATTCTTGCAGGCGCTTTTCGATCTGGTACGGCCAACGGGAGCCGTAGTCAATGCTGTCGTTAATCCAGGCATCCAGACCAATATCCCGCATGGCGCGATATAGTCTCTGCACGTAGTCTTTGTCTTTGTGGCTGTGACTGATGAAGATGTGGTTCATCGATTTCACCCCGTAAGGAAGGTAAGATGAATTATACGCCAAATAAAGGATGAAGGCGAAGATCAAAAGATGAAGGATGAGGGATGAAAAATGAAGGATGAAGGATGAAAGATGAAAGATGAAAGATGAAGGATGAAAGATGAAGGATGAAAGATGAAGGATGAAAGATGAAGAGAACCTGAAAGTCTTTGTGGCTTCAGGGGTTTCTCTTTTGTTTCTCTTTTGTTTTTCTTTTTTCATCCTTTATCTTTCATCTTTCCGCCTTCATCCTTAAAACGTTAATGTCCCTCTTATTGACGCTCCCATTTCGGCATGTTATGATTAACCACGACCCTTTAGCACTCTGTTGCTTCGAGTGCTAAAATTCCTGTAATCGTTCACGGGGTGTGAACGAAGCGACCAGCCGGTAAGATGGAAGGCACGGGGCGGCCATAGTTGGCGGCTTCGCAGGCCTCGGTTAAGTAATCCAGCAAGTTGCGTTTTTGCTGTTTCAAG
>JBARBA010000379.1:0-30462 GCA_049792555.1 Anaerolineales bacterium | reverse complement strand
AGCCTGAGGTGAACCTGGGTTCGATTGCCCGGGGCACCCCTGGTTTCGTTGGCGCAGATTTGGAAAACCTGGTGAACGAAGGCGCCATCCTGGCCGCTCGTCGCAACAAGAAGAGCATTGGTCAGGGTGAATTGGAAGAAGCGATTGAGCGTGTGGTGATGGGCCCTGAACGCAAGAGCCGCCTGATCAGCGCCGAAGAGAAGCGCATTATTGCCTACCATGAGGCCGGTCACGCGGTCGTGATGAACGCCATGCCCGAGGCCGATCCCGTGCAGAAAATCACCATCGTTGGGCGCGGACAGGCCGGTGGCTTGACCTGGTTCCGCCCGGAGGAAGACCGCACGCTGACCTCGCGCAAGAAATTGGTGGCGCAGTTGGCAGGCTCACTCGGCGGGCGCGCTGCGGAACAAATTGTGTTTGATGACGTTACTTCGGGCGCTTCGAATGACCTGGAGCAAGTCACCAGTGTTGCGCGCACAATGGTCACCCGTCTTGGTATGAGCAGCGACCTGGGCCAAATGACCTACGGGAAGAAGGAAGAACTCATTTTCCTGGGCCGCGAAATTTCCGAGCAACGCGACTATTCTGAGGCAGTTGCCCAACAGATTGACCGCGAGGTTCGCAAAATCGTCGATGACTCGTACAAGCAGGCGCTCGATGTCTTGAAAAAATATCGCGTCGAGTTGGATGCGGTTGCCAACAAGTTGTTGGAAGTGGAATCGCTCACCCGCGATGAATTCGAGAAGATCTTCCCGCCGCCGTCTCCCAAAACCAGCGGCACTCCCCAGATTGCGTAAATAAATCCACATAAGCCAAAGCCGGACTTCGTAGCGAAGTCCGGCTTTTTCATGCGCCCGGCATGGGCGTTTACTAAAGAATGGCAGATTCTTTAGTGATGACTTACCACAATCCAAACAATTACCGGGCTTACTACGCAAAGGCAACACAGGACGAGCGCCACTACGCAGCCAATTACCACGGCTTTTGTCGGAAACGATGATTTTTTGGGGGGCGGAGGAGCATCGATCACGTCGACATTCGATACCGGCGTGCTCGGTACGGGCGAGGGAACGCTCTCCGGCGGCGGCGGTGGGGTTTCTATCCCAGAGTGTTTCATGTCGATCTCAATTTGCTCAACCGAACTCTGGGCATCTTCCAGGGCAACATTGAATTCCTTGCGGTAGACCTCGATTGCCTGGGACTTGTCGCCCTCGCGCAGCAGGCGCTTGACTTCATCCATGATCTCGGCGCTGTTTTTGAAGGCGCTGCTGTGCTGCTGCAACAAGGTTTGGGCGGCGGCGTCCACCATTTCTCCCTGGTCGGTTTGGGCGGGCGCCGAGGTTTCCGCCTGTGCGGGGGTGGTAACGGCCGTTCCGCAAAACGGGCAGGTCATGGCTTGATTGCTGCTGGTGTACTCGATCAACCCGCCGCAGGCGGGGCACTGAAAGGTGTTGGACATGTTTTTTCTCCGTTATTTTTTTGAGATGGCGAATCGGATGATTTTATTTACGTTGGTTGTGATATATAGTTTTCCCTGGTCGTCAAAAGCCATTCCGAAGCAGGCTCCGTCCAGGCTGATTACGTCAACGTAACGTCCGTCCTTGTCAAAGACCTGGATGCCCTTGAAATCGCTGACGTACACGTTTCCCTGACCGTCCACGGCGATGGTATCCGGGGCGCGGAATTGACCGGGCTGGTCGCCATCGCTGCCGAATTTGTTGAGATATTTGCCGCTTGGCCCGAACTTGAAGACGGCGTTGTTGAAGGTGCCCAGCAAGTAGACGTTGTTCTCGCCATCGACGGCGATCTTGGAATCAAGTTCGGAGTCGCCGCTGACGGTGGAGACCGCATTCGGGATGGTGGAGATGATTTTCCCGTTGATGTCCATATGCACCACCGTCTCACCGCCACCGACAGCGTACAATGTGCCATCGGCGGATGCGGTGATGTCGTCGTAGTGATAGGTGACTGTGTCGTCTGCTTTGATTTGGCCGAGCACATTGCCGGTCGAGCCGTCGTAACGGTAGATGGTGCTTGTGGTAACGACAAAAACATTGCCTTTGTGGTCTGCCGTCATGCCGGTGATGATGGACTTCCTATCGCCCACTTGCCATTGTGTGATGAACTTTCCCTGGGCGTCAAAGGCTTGCACACGCCCGCCCTCATAATCGGCCACGTAGATGTTACCGGACGTTGGGTCAACGGCGATGGCGCGCGGGTCGGTGAACAGTCCCGGTCCCGTCCCTTCGCCGCCGAAGCTCAGTTCTTGTTGCGCGAAACCATGCGGCAAGGCCGGCATGGAGGTGGATACTGCCGGCAGGATGGTTTGAACGATGGCCGGCATGTTTTGGTCCCCGCTGAGTATTGAGCCTGCAAAAATAGGGATCAGCGTAACGGCCAGGATGAACAGCGTCAGCGCAACGATAAAACAGCCGACCAGGCAGCCTGTGCGATTGGAAGTCTTTGCGACAGGTGTTTGAACCTGGATTACCGGCGCGGCGACGTATTGCCGCACCTGCGCGGCTACGTCCGCCGCGGAAAAGTTTGTCAACGTGATCGGGCGTCCTTGCGCAAGGGCCTGGACGGCGGCCTCCGCCTCAGAGTGGCTTGAGTCGGTGATCTCACGGTAAAGGCTGATGGCCTCGTCCAGTTTGCCGGACTGGGCCAGGTCTTTGACGTCCTTGATACGCCGCGCCTTCTGGATCAAGGCTCCCATATCGCCCATGCCGCTCAAGGTGAAATTATGCGGCTGCGACGAAAAAGATGGCGTCGCCCGCAGGTTATCGGGCACCACCACCGACGTGTTGCAATACGGACAGCGGATAATTGGATCGCCGCCGTGATAATCGAGCGGCGCGCCGCAATTGGGACAATTGAAAGTATTGGGCATAATTCTCTCCTCCGAGAAGTAATACCGCTAAAGTGAGATTATATCTGGCCTTATGCTATCATTAAACTTGTTCTTTGCAAGAATGAAACTGCTGATATGTGGGTATGATTGGCATAACCCTTTTTAAAGCAAGAGATGGCCTGGAACTTCATCCAGGCCATCTCTTTTTCGTTTGATAGGATTACTCGTCACTCCGCAAGTGCGGGAAGAGCAAAATCTCGCGGATGGAGTGTTTGTCGGTCAGGAGCATCGTCAGCCGGTCCACGCCCATGCCGAAGCCGCCGTTGGGGGGCATCCCGTAGCGCATGGCGCGCAGGTAATCCTCGTCCAGTGGATTTTTTTCTTCTTCATCGTCGGTGAAGGCGCGGCCCATTTCGAGGAAGCGCTCCTCCTGGTCGAGCGGATCGTTCAATTCGGTGAAGGCGTTGCACAACTCGAAGCCGGCCACGTAGCCCTCGAAGCGTTCCACCGTCAGCGGGTCGCCGGGCATGGATTTCGCCAGCGGCGAAATGTCGCGCGGGTAGTTATATAGGAAGGTGGG
The DNA here is from genome assembly GCA_049792555.1 of Anaerolineales bacterium. Classification (GTDB taxonomy): domain Bacteria; phylum Chloroflexota; class Anaerolineae; order Anaerolineales; family Villigracilaceae; genus UBA5195. Next base: position 27,031 of record JBARBA010000379.1, on the reverse strand, counting down.
CTGGATCATGTTCGGTTCGAGGAATTCGCTGAGCATGTAGTCGATCAGCTTGCCGCGCCCGATCTTGGGGTTGGGGTTCTTCCCGGCTTTGACCAGCGCCTCGTAAAGGGATTCCGCCGTCGGGTGGGCGGCGATGTCGATGCTGGTCGCGTCGAGCAAGCCCTGGCGCATCTCGATGCGCTTCCAGGGCGGGGTAAAGTCGATCTCTTTTCCCTGATAGGTGATTTTCGCGCTGCCGTTGACCTGTTGGGCCACGAAGGCGATCATTTGCTCGGTCATTTCCATCACCTGGAGATAATCGGCGTAGGCCCAGTAGAATTCGAGTTGGGTAAATTCGGGGTTGTGTTTGAACGAGACGCCCTCGTTGCGGAAATCGCGCCCGATTTCGTAGACGCGCTCCAGGTTGCCGACCAGCAGGCGTTTGAGATATAACTCAAAGGAGATGCGCAGGTACAGGTCTTGTTTGAGCTGGTTGTGGTGCGTCACAAAGGGCTTGGCGGCGGCTCCGCCGTAAATGGGTTGCAGGATGGGTGTCTCGACTTCCAGGAAGTCGTGGTTATCCAGGAAGCTGCGTAGCGCCCTGACGATGCCGGCCCGTTTGCGGAACAGGTCGCGGGTTTCGGGGTTGACCGCCAAATCGGCGTAGCGCTGGCGGGCGCGCAGTTCGGGGTCTTCGAGCGCGGCATAGCGTTTGACGGAGCCGTCCTCCTGCTCCACGTCCTTGTCGGCGGGCAGGGGCGAAACGGCCTTGGCGAGCAGCTTGAAGTCGTAGACGAGCAGGGTGACTTCGCCGGTGCGGGTGCGCATCATCACGCCCGAAGCCTGGATAAAGTCGCCGATGTCGTAGAGCTTGTTGAAAAGGTCCACACGCTGTTGGGTCAGTTCGTTGACGCGCATGAACAACTGGATTTTGCCCGTGCCGTCTTCGATGTGGGCGAAAGTCAGCTTGCCCATGGCGCGCGTGGCGCGGATGCGCCCCGCCAGCGTGGCTTTGATCTCCTCGGCGGGGGCGGCGGGCGAAGCCTCGGTTTTTTCAAAAGCGGCGATGGCCTCGGCGGCGGTATGCGTCCGCTCGGCGCGGGTGGGGTAGGGTTCCACGCCGCCGGCGCGCAGTTCGTTGATTTTTTCGATGCGGATTTTTTCGAGTGTAGAAAATTCGGTCATAAGGTTGTCCTCAGCCCCATCCGGCGTTGCCGCGCCGGGAGAGGGCGGTATAAAAAGCCCCGCGCAAGCGCCCTGCTTTCGCAGGGCGCGCGCGGGGCCTGGAATGACTGCCCCGGTCTCTCAGCTTGTCTTGAGAATTTTTACTTTGAAGATGCCGCCGGGCGCATCGACGGTGACAATGTCGCCGGTGCGGCGGTTGAGCAGCGCTTTCCCCAGTGGGGACTCGTTTGAAATCTTTCCTGCGCGTGGGTCGGCCTCGGCTGCCCCGACGATGACGTATTCTTCCGGTTTGCCGTCGTCCTCTTGAATGACAACAGTGTCGCCGACCTGCACCAGGTTTGGGTCGTTATGGGCTGTGGCTTCATCGATGATATGCGCCGCCGCCAGGATGATTTCCAGTTCCTGGATGCGGCCCTCGACGAAAGCTTGTTCGTTCTTGGCCGCCTCGTATTCGGCGTTTTCGATCAGTTCGCCGCCTTCCATGGCTTCGTGCAAACGTTCAGCCACTTCCTGGCGCTTCGCGGTACGCAAGTACTCCAACTCGTCCTGGAGCTTTTGGAATCCCTCTTTGGTCAAATACGTCGCAGGCATGTGTGTTCCCTGTCTATAAGATATGTTGCATCTCTAATTAGAGATGCAACTTGAGGAAATGGGCCAGTCGGCCGCATACGGTGCTTTTTGTGGGCCTAATATATCACGATTCCATTTCGAAATCAACAGCCCTGACAGGACAACTTTTAGCACCACCTCAATGTTTCGGGGAGATTGCTGTTACAAGGTGGTTTCGACACCTGCACTTGCCGCAGGTGCAAGTGTACGGCGGCAGAATAGCGTCGCCGCCTACTCAACCACCGCTTGTTGAGACGATACAACTTCTGAGATAACTTAATCGCATTCCCAGAGCGGCAGGCCCCCATTGGTTTGCGCATATTCCCTGATCTGCTGGCGCATATCCTGCTCGTCGGTAAATAACGAGCTGATCTGCGAGGCGTGCGCCGCAATACTATCCTGCCAGGCATTCAAGCCTTTGGCAGAGATGAAAAATCGCTTGCTGGTCATGTCCATCACCATCGGGGGCAGGCTTTCAGGGTATTTAAGCCGATAGGGAATATCGGCATAGTACCAGAGCGGGCGCTTGAGCATTTCGGCTGCTGCGCGGGTGATGCGATGATCCACGTGGCCGCCCACTGCCAGCGGGCAGACCAGCGTATCGTATTGCGTCAAACGCTCCAAAAATTGCTGCGACACTTTCTCTGCCAGGTGTACATCGCGCGGGTTTGGCTCGGTAAAGACATCTTCGGGGTAAAACAGCGTCCCGGTCGGCGAGCGGCGGTAAATGCCATCCGGGATGGTCAGGTGTTGCACAATTGCCCCAACCCGTCGACCGGCGTTGCGGTCTTCGATGCGGCGTAGTTCGACCGTTTCCTGGGCGGTGCCGGTTTTCCAGATTTTGTGCATATTCAACGCAAAATCGGAAGGCGGCCCGGGTGGCGGATTCCCGGCGCAAACCGTCCAGATTTCAACCGCAATGCCTGAGTGGGTTTGTTCCCAGATCAGGCCGCCGCAGGAGAGCACGGCATCGTCAAAGTGAGGGGAGAGATATATCCAGCGCATAGTGCCCTAAAGATACGACGAATTCGCATTTACAGCATAGCAGTTTCGTGACAGGGGGATTGTGTTTTGATTGAGTGGCCGGGTCAGACCCCCGAATGCCTTTTCGACCGTTTTCCGGGCGTTATCCCGGCTGTTGGTTGTTCCCGTCAAGCACCTGCGCTGCCAGTTTTTGCAGCGCTTCGACTTCCACCGCGTCGGCGGTGTGTTCCGCTTCCCAATAGGTACTCAGCAATTCGAGCGGCGTCAGGCTGGTGATATTTTGATTTTCCGCCAGGCGCACGCGCAATTTCATTTGCGGACGTTTCACCAAGTGGAACTCAAAGGTCCCGGAAGTGTAGGCGCGCAATTCGTTTTCGTCGATCAATTTCTCGTAATCGCGCGGGTATTCCACCGACAGCTTGACAATTGCGTCGACCATTTTTCCCGGCTTTGGCAAAGCGCTCTTCAACTGGGCCGTCACGTCTTCCGCCGATTTGATCTGCACAGCACATTCCATAAACTTGCGCACATCTTTCAGCTTGCGCCATTTGACCTGGGTTTGCTGACCTTGTTGCACTTCGGCGATCACGAAAAACTTATCGTCTTTTGCCTCGCCAAAGTCCACGCGCTCGATCGAGCCGGGGTAAATCACCGGCGGGTGGTTGTAAGCCGTCTTGTCTTTGGGATCAGGCCCCGGGCCGTTCAGGTTCTGCGGCTTGTGGATGTGGCCCAGGGCCACGTAATCCAGTCGGGGATTTTTGACCAGCGAACCGGGCAGGACCAGGTCTGCGCCGAGCATGACCATGCGTTCTGCGCCGAAGGTGGCGCCCTGCACCGAGGCGTGCGCCGTCATAACGATGGGCAGCGCCGGGTCGGCTTTTTCCAGCCAGCCTGCCACCAACCCGGTTAAACGGTCTTCGATCTGGGCGAAGATTTCCGCCGGGGCGGTTTGATCCGTTTCCAGTGAGGCCATCAGCCCTGAACGCGAAACCCAGGGCAGGCCGATGACCTGCAACGGGATGCCCAACTCGTCCGGGCCGAGGAAGACCGGTTTGGCGATGACGCGCACGAAGGGCACGTTCAGCGTCTCGAATTCCTGGACGGCGTGCGCGCGGCCGGTCGCCGGGGAAACGTCGTGATTGCCGACCAGCAAAATGGTCGGGATTTTGGCTTGCGACAGGCGCATGATGCGCTTGCCCCATTCGCGCTGGAAAGTGGGGGCGGGGATGCGGTCTTTGTAGGCATCGCCGGCGAAGATGACCAGGTCGACCTTTTCTTTAATCGCCGCGTTGATGATGGTGTCCAGCGATTTGAGAAAATCCAAAACCCGCAGCGGCAGTCCGCTTTGCGGGTCGTGGCGGCCATAGTTGGCCATGTCGATGTGGGCGTCGGCGAAATGCAGGATGCGCATGAGGTTATTGCGTATTGCGTAATGCGTAAGTTTTGCACTGTTCGAGGTTAAACCCCGAACAGTGCAGGAGAGAACAGTTACGGTGTAATTCCCAGCTTTTGCAACTGGGTCAGGGTAGGGCCAAAGTCGGGGTGCCACTTCAGGCTCTCGCGGAAGTCGGTAACCGCGCTATCCTGGTTGCCCAGGGCAAGGTTGGCAAGCGCGCGCCAGTAAAAACTTTCTTCGAGCGCAGGCTCGCTGGTGGCCCCAATGGAGGTGGTGGCAAAATTGATCACGTCGTAGTAACGTTGCGTAAAGTAATAGGCAAAATAGGGGCCGGTCTGATACCACAACATGCGCCAGGGGCGCTTATTTTCGGGAATGCTGGGGTAAATGGTATAGGCCTGGTCGTAGGCTGCTGCCGCGCCGGTGTAATCCTTCAAGTTGACCAAGCTGGTGCCGCGGTTATACCACGCAAAAAATTTGTCGCGCGCGTCGGTGAGTTGGTAAATTTCATTGGACGCCTTTTGAGCGGCATCTTGGAAGTTGACCGTTTCGTCGGCCTGGGAGCCGAGCACCCCCATCACGTCTGCTTCGCGCGTTTTGGGGTAAACGACTGCATAAAGGTAGTTGAAGGCCCGCCAGTTTTTTACCATCTCGTCGTAAGGCACGGGGAGATCGGGCATGATGTACGAATCTTGCGCAGTGAATGTCTTTTTGCCGTCATCATAACCCGTAAGCACTTCGTAATGGCCCATCCAGCCCAGCTTGGGGTCTGGCTCAAATCCTTTTTCAACGATGACCGGGAAGCCCGCCGCCAATAACCGTTTAAGCATGTCCATATCTCCGCCGTAGCGGAAAAGGGCTTTGAAATCTGTTTGGGTGTTGATGAAATCGGTCAGCTCATACGCCATGACGTTTTTGTCGCGCGAATTGGGTTTGACGTACGATGCGACGACCACCTGGTCGCCTTTCCAGCCCCAAAAGGAAAGGTTCATGGCTAAAGTGGCCGGCCCGCAGTTATTCCATTTCTCATATTCGTGCTTGGTGCCCTTTAGTACCACCTTTGCCGGGATGGCGGTTGGCGTAAGGGTGGGGGTAGATGTCGGCCCGACAGCGGTGGGCGGAAGGGGAGTGGGCGTTACCGACGGCGTTTTTACGGCGTCGTAGGCTTTCATCGTAGCTTCGACGATGGCGTCGATGGCCGCCTGTTGGGATGGTTGGAAGACGGCCTGCTCCGGCGGGTTGAAGTAGGCGACAATTTGCGCGTAAAAATTATCCATGCGCCAGGCGAGTTTGTCGTTGACGTAGGGGATGTTGTAGACGATAACAGCCAGGATCAATAGTCCGATCAGGGCAAGCAGGATACGGGCGGGAATAGGGATTCGTTTTAGCATGGGAAGAATTATAAAGCGTAAAACGTAAAACGCAACGCGTAATTCGTAAAACGTAAGGCGTAAAAAAGAGTAACGGATGTAGCGCAACACTCGATTGTGTCATTTCTTTGTATATAATCCATACACAAATATGCAAAGGAAATCAACATGTCTAAACTCATAAAAATAGCCTTCTTTATTGGGATCGTGATGACAATAACGGGCGGTTTTTTACTTTGGGATCACAGGATATTCTATTGGACTAATTGGTGGGCTATTGGGCTGGCAGATTTCATTTTCGACCTCCCAGGAATTTTCGATGATAGCGGATTTTTCACGATCGTTCTAAGCGTCTTGTTGATCTTGCACACACTTCGTCCGGTGAATTTTCTTGTGAGACCGATGGTATGGAATATTATGCTTGGCGTTACATTGGTTGGAGTTGCCCTATATAGCGTCAACGAATTTCTGAATATGTATATTGTGGCACATGACAAACCGACTATTGGGGCTGAATTATTGATGATGATCTTTGGTTCGATAATCCTACTGCTTACCGCTATTTTTTCCCACAGGAGAGACATTAGCGACAAGAACGGGTTGGCAGAGCGTTTCGATCAAATGTTAATCGTTGAGGAGCGGGAGTATATTGCAGCCGATCCTTCCTGGGCCGAAAAACAAGATTTTCTATACAAGGACCTGAAAATTGGATATTTTGCCGGAATATTGCTGACGATGCTCGGCAGTTTTTTGCCATGGTGGGAACGCTATGCTTTTTCCACCGTAACATATTGCGGTGTTCAACCTCCCTTTTGTTTTACATTCCATCAGGAATGGGTTGCTGTCGTTGATAATTATGGTGGCTGGATTATCGCCGTATTAAGCGCTATATTGTTTGTGATGCAGTTTTGCCATCGGAAAGCCGCCTTGGATCGAATAATGTGGAATAACATTTTGGCATGTTCTGTTTTCACCTTGTCTGGATATTATTTCAGCAGATTTTTGTCTTCGCATGTGCTGTTCCTGCCCATATCGAACGATTTTGTTGATGGCTTTAAACTGGGTTTGAAGATTGGCCTTGAATTGGTGCTTTGGGGATCGAGTTTGCTGTTGCTCACTGCTCTAACGCAATACCGAAGAAATTTATAACGACCAATCGGTTTGTTTTGCGCCGTCTTTAAATATAACGGGTGCCCATTCTACGATGAGCACCCGTTACGCATTACGCAATACGAAATACTTCTTTACGCGTCTTTGACTTCACCATCAATCACATCGCCTTCGTTTCCACTGTCTGTGGGCGGCGGGGTGGACGGGCCGGAGGCTTGCGGCCCACCCGGCTGCGGTTGGCCTTGCGAATAGAGCTGCTGGCTGAGGGCGTAGAAGGCATTTTGCAGGTCTTCGGTCAATTTCTTGATTTTTTCCACGTCTTCGGTCTGGGCGGCGACGCGCAGGTCGCTGACCTTGCCCTCGATCTTGGATTTTTCGTCAGCGGCGACTTTGTCGCCCAGGTCCTTCAAGGCTTTTTCGGTCTGGTAGGCCAGGTTGTCGGCGCTGTTCTTGGCTTCGATCATCTCTTTGCGCTTCTTGTCTTCGCTCTCGTGCTGACGGGCTTCCTGTACCATCTTCTCGATGTCAGACTTGTTCAGGTTGGTGGAGGCTGTTACCGTGATCTTCTGCTCTTTGCCGGTGGCTTTGTCTTTGGCGGTGACGTGCAGGATGCCGTTGGCGTCGATATCGAAGGTGACTTCGATCTGGGGCATGCCGCGCGGGGCCGGGGGAATGCCGTCGAGACGGAAGCGGCCCAGGGACATGTTGTCGCCCGCCATGGGGCGTTCGCCTTGCAGGATGTGGATGTCCACGGCGGTCTGGCTGTCGGCTGCGGTGGAGTAGGTCTCAGTCTTTTTGACCGGGATGGTGGTGTTGCGTTCGATCATCACGGTCATCACGCTGCCCATGGTTTCGACGCCCAGCGAGAGGGGAGTCACGTCGAGCAGCAGGATGTCACGCACTTCGCCGCCCAGCACGCCGCCCTGGATGGCTGCGCCCACTGCCACGACTTCGTCGGGGTTGACGGATTTGTTTGGCTCTTTGCCGGTCAGCTTGCGGACAAGCTCTTGCACCATCGGCATACGGGTGGAACCGCCAACCAGGACCACTTCATTGAGTTGGCTGGGTTTCATCCCGGCGTCTTTCAAGGCGCTCTCGAAGGGAGCCACGCAGCGTTTGAGCAGGTCTTCGGTCATTTGTTCGAATTTGGCGCGGCTGAGTTTCAGCACCATGTGCTTGGGGCCGTTCGCGTCGGCGGTGATGTAAGGCAGGTTGATCTCGGTTTCCATCATGCTGGAAAGCTCGATTTTGGCCTTTTCGGCGGCTTCGCGCAGGCGTTGCAGCGCCTGACGGTCGTTGCGCAGGTCGATGCCTTCCTGCGCCTTGAACTGGTCTGCGGCCCAGTTGGTGATGCGCTGGTCCCAGTCGTCGCCGCCCAGGTGGGTATCGCCGTTGGTGGATTTGACTTCGATCACGCCTTCGCCGACTTCGAGGATGGATACGTCGAAGGTGCCGCCGCCCAGGTCGAAGACCAGGATGGTTTCGTTCTTTTTCTTGTCCAAGCCATAGGCGAGCGCGGAGGCTGTGGGTTCGTTGATGATGCGCAGCACTTCGAGACCGGCGATTTTCCCGGCGTCTTTGGTGGCCTGGCGCTGGCTGTCGTTGAAATAGGCCGGGACGGTGATGACCGCCTGGGTGACGTTTTCGCCCAGGTAGGCTTCGGCGTCTGCTTTGAGTTTGCCCAGTATCATGGCCGAAATTTCCTGCGGGCTGTACTCGCGCCCGGTGATCGGGATTTTGACGCGCGCTTCTTCGGTCGGCCCAGGGATGACCTGGTAGGGCACCATTTTACGTTCGTTCTCCACCTCGTCGTAACGGCGGCCCATGAAGCGTTTGATCGAATAGACGGTGTTTTCCGAGTTGATGACAGACTGGCGTTTGGCCGTCTGCCCGACCATGCGTTCCCCGTTTTTGTTGAAGCCCACTACCGAGGGGCACAGACGCCCGCCTTCGGCGGTGGTGATGACGGTCGGCTGGCCGCCTTCCATCACGGCTACAACACTGTTGGTGGTCCCCAGGTCAATTCCGATGATTTTTCCCATAGCTTATTCTCCTTATTTAAAATAATTACTTTTCAAACTGTGTTTTACCAACACTCGTAGGATAACCGATCAATCATAGAAATACGTTAACGCGATATAGAAATTAAATAAACAGCTGCCCAATTTGGGCGGCCTTAAAACCGGAACTTGATTGATTACGGCTGGCTGACTGTAAACGAATCGATGTTCACCAGGATCGGAACGGTGTTGAAGGAAGATACGCCAAAACCGACCGTGCCTTCACGGAACTTGTATTTGGCTTCCTTGATTGTCTTGACTTCAACCCCGTTGATGCTTAAAGTGAGGTTGTCGCCAACGCAACTGGCCGTGTATTCATTGGTATCTTTCCCCTGTTTGCTCTCTTTTGAGTCAGCGTTGAAGAGTGTGTTGTACTTTTCATCGGCAGCGTCGTAGGCGTAAATCCAGTATGAGCCGTTATTGGCAATGTTGAACTCATACCAGCCCTCGCTGCTTTGGCGGCAAAACAGCGTAACATTGTTGTTGCTCTTGCCGCGGTTATTGACCGTCATGGAAATTTTCACATCCGTGTATTTGAACGGTTTGTACGTCACATAAACCCACAAGTTGTTGCCTTGCAGGTTGAACACCATGGCGCCATCTTTGAGGCTCACCTTCATTTTGCTGGCGTCGCTGCCTTTTTTGCGGTTTTCGACGGTGTAGTTGTCCATGTTCCCGTCGAAGGTGTCGGTGAAGTAATCAGTTGCCAGGTTTTGCGCGTCGGGGGTGCCGGTTGCCGATCCTGTTGTGCCCTGCGTGGTGGCCTGCGCTTCGGGAGTCGGCTGCTCTGTTGTTGACTGTTCTGCTGTCGGTTGTTCCACTGTTGGTCGGTTTTGCGGCGTTTGTTGTGGGTTGCCTTTACCGAACGCACAGGCCAGGCCGACGATTAATACAAAGGCTACAATTGCAAAAAACGGACGATGAATTTTCATGATGCTCTCTCTTAAAAGCGCAGTTGATTGATCAGGCCCTGGAATATTGGTTCTTTCGGAATTGGCGTGGCGCCCCCTTATATCTGGCGGGTAAACCGTAAGTCGAAATTAATTTCGACTTACATCTGGCGGTAGACCACGGAGATTCCCAAAGAACTGGAATATTTTAGCATACCCGTCAACCGCCATTGGGACAATTGTTAATATTATATTTCGAGCGCTTTTGTAAGGGATGAAAAAGGCCGCCCGTTTACGGGGCGGCCTGGGGATCATGCTTTTTCTATTGCGGTTTACTGATCTGGAAATTTTCAAAATCGGTGATGATCGGTAAAAGATTGACGGCTTCCAACCCAAAGCCGACATGCCCGGTCAGGTAATGGAATTTTGTATCTTTAATTGTTCGTTCTTCCACCCCGTTTATGATTAACGTCAAATCGTCGCCGCTGCAACTCAACCCATAATCATTTTTCTCGCGCCCGGATTTGATGTGTGTTGAGCCGCCATTGGCTATCAGGTTGATGCCCTTTTGGATGATACCGATATTGTCAAATGCTTGAATCCAGTAACGGCCGTCATTTGCGATCTGGACTTGATACCAGCCATCTTTGGATGCGCGGCAGAATAAAAGCACGGCCCCGGTATTCTTGCCGCGATTGTAAGTGGTCACATCCACTCGCACATCCGTATAATTATAGGCCAGATATTCGACATACACTTTCGTATTGGCGCCCTCAAGATCAATCGTATACAGATTATTCTTGGCGCTATAAGATGCTTTTTTCTGGTTTTCGCCTCCCAAAGTTATGGCCCACAGACTATCCGACAACGGCGCATCGAATTTTTCTGTGAAGTAATCCTGACCAGTGGCGCCAGGGGTATCGGTTGGCAGGGCTTCTACCGTTGGCAGGGTTTCTTGGGTTGGCAGGACTTCTACCGTTGGAACCACTTCGTTTGTCGGCTGCACTACAGAAGTCGGTTCCTGGGTTGGCGTTTTTGCGCCGCCTGAAACAAAGTTGCAGGCCATGCCGATGATCAGGAGCAGGCCGATGATAAAGAATAACGGGCGATATACTTTCATGACATTCTCCTCTTTTGAATATGTTGAATGGGTTGGACATCGTCTGTTTCATTTTAGCATAAGCCGCCAAAGCTCGGATTAAAATATACGTGTTAATGTCGTATTCATCCTTTTGGGGGATGACGCAACAAAAAGCAGAAGAAGGTTGAACCATGTGTTCAACCTTCTTCTGCTCAGGTGGCGGGCGCGTTTAGCGCTGCGTTACACTCTCCAGCGGCAGGCAGATCGTGAAGGTGCTGCCCACTTTGAGCGTGGAGGCCACCGAAATCTGACCGCCCATGCTGGTGACACGCTGCTTTGCGATGGACAATCCCAACCCGGCTCCCTGGTGTTCGCGTTCGACATAGTCGCTGCCGCGCCGGAAAGGTTCGAAGATATCGGGCAACTGTTCGGGCGGGATGCCGGGGCCGGTATCGGTTACTTCGATGCACAGCGTTTCTTTGTCGGGGAGCGAGACCCGCACCAGAACGCCGCCCCGGTCGGTAAACTTGATGGCATTGTCGAGCAGGTTGACCAGCACCTTGCGCAGTTGTTCGGGGTCGCCGATCATCTCGGCGGGCACATTCCGGGCAGTCTTCAACTCAAAAAGAAGCTGCTTCTTTGTGAGGCGCGCTTCCATCAGGTCGAGGGTTTTGTTAAGCAGGGAGGGCAGGTTGAAGGCTTGTTTCTTGATCTGCGCTGGCCCGGTCTGGAGTTGCGCCTGGTCGAGCATGGCGTTGATCAAGCGCAGCAGGCGTTTGCAACTTTCGATGGCGTGGTTCAGATGCTTGGTGAAGCGGGCGGTGTCCATTTTGCCCTGTTCGGTGAGCATCAGCAACAGCTCGAGGTAGTTCATGATCACACTCAGCGGGGTGCGCAATTCGTGCGAAACGGTGGCCAACAGGGCGTCTTTGGCCTGCTCGGTTTCGTGGCGGCGGGTCTCGTTATGGAAGATGACCACGCTGCCCGCCTCGTCTACGGGCGCGGCGCGCACCGAGAAGACCGCGCGCTGCCATTGGATGGTTTCTTCAAGCGGGTTCTCGTTCATTTCCCTGAGCCGGTCTTCGGGGATCATCTTGAGCAGGGCGGGGTTGGCCGAGACGAAGTTGCCTTGTTCGTCCAGGGTGAGCACGCCGTCGCTGATGTTCTCCAGCACGGCGGCGAGGTGCGCTTTCTGGCGGCGGGCGTCGCGCAGGGCAAGGTCCATGCCCAGCCAGCAGAGCAGGCCCGCAACGACGAGCAAAACCGTCCCGGCGATTAGCGCAGGATTGTCGAACAGGCTAAGTGTGATCAAAATGCCCGCGAACCCGGCGATCAGAGCACCCGTCCGCAAGAATTTGAGCATTCGCGCGGGGCTAACCTGAACGGTTGTTAAGGCGGCGGGGAGACGGAAAAAATGGTTTGGCATAAGGGCGTCAGTCATAAGTGATGGTTTTTAGTGAAAGATGAAGTTTCCTTATTGGAACGAGTCACGTTCCAATAAGGAGCGTAGTGCGTTTCAATAAGGAACGCGACTCGTTTCAATAAGGAACGCAATGCGTTCCAATAAGGAAAAATGCAAGGTGACAGTCACCTGGTAGATAAGCGACTGTCACCTTGAGCCGGGCGCTTACGCCACCTTGTCGTCCGGGTGGTCGGTATTCCACTTGGCCACCAGGTCGTCGCCGCTTTTGCCGATGTATTCGCGGTTCTCAATATCGGCTTTGAATGCGCCGGTGTCGTTGAGACGGTATTTGATGTTGACATCGGCGCGGTGGCCGATGCCGATTTCGCCGGTCAGGTCAATCGTGGGGGTGTAGGTTCCCAAACCCTCCAGTTGCACGGACTGACCGTGCAGCAGGAAGAAGATCACAGTGTCGCGCAGTTCGGCCAATACCTGGCGAATGATGCCTTCGTTTAGACCGGTGCTGTGGGCGATGTAGGCGACGATGTCGCTCATGACGATACGCTTACCCAACACGATGGAAGGCATGTAAGCGTTGATTGCTTTGATTCGATTAGCCATTGCAGGCTCCTTTTTTTTAGGTTTTGTTGGTTGAGTAAATGGTTGTTTCGAGGGTGAATGCAGTGTCGTTTTGATTGTTTCGAGCGCCTCCTTATGTTATGTCCTGAGTTGACAGGTTGAGCCAGGCGAAACCCTATCGAAGGGCTTGTTCTGAACTTGCCGAAGGGCCTGTCCTGAGCTTGCCGAAGGGCTTGTCCTGAACTTGCCGAAGGGCCTGTCCTGAGCTTGCCGAAGGGCTTGTTCTGAACTTGCCGAAGGGCTTGTTTTGGGAACTTCGCCGGGGCCTATAGTAAAATGGAATGGCTAAATACGCTGTGGTCTACTTCACATTTCTTCAACCCGGTCAATATTGTGCAAATGTCCGCACTTTTCGAATGAGGCCAACCATGAAAACAGCTTCCCTGGAAAACACATTGACGGCAAAGATCGCTTTCCTGCGCAGCGTGCCTTTGTTTGCAAACCTGGGCGAGGCAGCATTGGGCGCGCTGCTCGCCGATTTTTCCCCGGTTGAATATTTAAAAGCCGATACGCTCTTTTGGCAGGGGGATCTGGGCGCGGAACTCTACCTGCTGCGCCGGGGGAAAGTGCGCATTTACAGGCTCAGCCCCGGCGGGCGCAAGACCTCCATCAACATCTTTTGCGGCGGCGACCTCATCGGCGAATTTGTGGCCCTCGACCAGCAGCCGCGCTCGGCCACCGCCCAGGCTGCTACGGATTGCCTGGTATGGAGGATGGCTGGCGAAACTTTTGCGCAGCGCCTGTGCGCGTTGCCCGGCCTGTCGCTGGCCTTGAACCGCCTGTTGGTTGAAAAGCTGCGCTGGACGGCCGAATTCGCCGAAACGGTGGCCCAATACGACGCGGCCGGACGCTTGCTTCATATTTTGCTGTTGTACAACCGGCAGTTTGGCGAAACGCTGGAAGCGGGCAAGCGCTACAAGCTCGACTTGGGTTTGAACCAGGACGACCTGGCCTCGCTGGTGGGCGCGAGCAGGGAATGGACCAACCACCTGCTGCAAACCTGGCAACACCAGGGCTGGCTGGAATATCACGCCGGGAAAATCATCATCCACGACCTGGCGCGCATGCAGCAGGAACGCGACCGCCGCCTGGGAGGCGATTCAACACGCCAGCCATTGGAGGAATAAATGTTTGCATTGGAAACGCTTCTGGCTTATCTCCCCCAAGATCGCAGGCAGGCCATCGCCGACGGGAGCGAACTGCCGCGTCAAACGCGGGGCGCGGCCCTGTGCGCCGACCTTTCGGGTTTCACTCCGCTGACCGAGGCCCTGGCGCGCAAGCTGGGCAAACGCCGCGGCGCGGAAGAACTGACCCTGCACCTGAACCGTTTTTACGAGGCGCTGATTGCCCCGGTGGAGGCTTACGGCGGCAGCGTGGTCGGGTTCAGCGGCGACGCCATCGTTTGTTGGTTCGACGCGGATGACGGGCGGCGGGCAATTGCCGCGGCGCAGGCCATGCAGGCCGCCATGCAAGCCTTTGCTTGCCTGCAACTCAGCACCGGCGAAACCATCTCATTGGGCGTCAAGATTGCCGTCGCCAGTGGGCCTGCGCGCCGCTTGCGGGTCGGCGACCCGGCCGTCCAGACCTGGGACACGTTGGCAGGCGCGATCATGGACAGGCTGGCCGCGCTCGGACACCTGGCTAAAACGGGGGAAGTGCTTTTGGATGAACCCACTGAAACACAGTTGCATGAATACTTGCAGGTCAGCGAATGGCGCATGAGCGCGCAACCGGTGTGCCGCGCCGCCGTGCTGGAAAGTGCGCACCTGGCGGTCGAGCCTTCAGAACAGGTTTCGCCATTCCCCACCCTAAGCGAAGCACAAATCCGTCCCTGGCTGCTGCCGGCCGTCTTTGCGCGCTTACAAGCCGGGCAGGGCGAGTTCCTGACCGAGTTGCGCCCGGCAGCGGCTCTTTTTATGCGCTTCACGGGCCTGGACTACGATCATGACGAGGGGGTTGGCGGCAAGCTGGACGCCGTCATTCGTTATGTTCAAGGTATCCTGGTCAAATACGACGGCGCGCTAATCCAATTGACCATCGGCGACAAGGGCAGCTACCTCTATGCCGCCTTCGGCGCGCCGGTGGCGCACGAAGATGACGCCGCGCGGGCGGTGGCGGCCGCCCTGGAACTGAGCGCCCTGCCAGGCAAAGTGGTGAGCATTCATTCGGTCAGCATCGGCCTGAGCAAGGGCGTGATGCGCGCGGGCGCATACGGCAGCGCTACCTGCCGCACCTACGGCGTGCTGGGCGACCAGGTCAACCTGGCGGCGCGCCTGATGGAGCGCGCCGCGCCGGGGCAGGTCTTGGCAAGCGAAACCGTCTGGCAGGCCGCCCTCGATTTTTGCTGGCAGGAGTTGCCTGCGCTCGAAGTCAAGGGCAAGCGCGCTGCCGTAACGCCTGCCATCTTGTTGGGGTGCCAGGAACCGGGCGTATTCGAGAGATCGCTTTCGGCCTTGCCGATGGTTGGGCGCGGGGCTGAGTTGGCATTGATCGAAGAAAAACTGGCGCTGGCGCGCCAGGGGCGCGGACAGATCGTCAGCATTACCGGTGAAGCCGGGGTGGGCAAGTCGCGCTTACTAGCCGAAGCGCTCAGACTTATCAGGCAGAGCGGGGGAACGGTTTACAACGGCGAATGCCAGTCCTATGGTGTACAAAGCTCGTATTTGGTCTGGCATTCCATCTGGCGCGCCTTCTTCGGTCTCGACCCTTCGACAAGTTCAGAGCAAGCTTCGGCCAGCCCGACAATGGAACAGATGGAAACCCTGAAAAAGGTGCTGGCGCGCATCAATCCCGATTTTCCGTTACGCCTGCCGCTCCTGGGAACGGCGCTCAACCTGCCCATCGCGGACAATAGTCTCACGAGCGGGATGGATGCCAGATCGCGCAAGATATTGCGCGAAGCCTTGCTGGTGGACTGTGTCCGCGCCTGGGTGGGGGAGAGGCCTCTGGTAATAATCCTGGAAGACCTGCACTGGATCGACCCGCTCTCGCGCGATTTGCTCGAACGGATCGGGCGGGCGATCAAGGAATTGCCGGTGTTGATCCTGCTGGCTTACCGCCCGCCGGTCGAAGTTGAAACGCTCTTCATGCCCGGCATCGTCAGCCTGGAATACGCTACACAAGTGCGCCTGGCCGAGTTGACCCAGGTGGAGACCGGCCAGCTGGTTGCCGACCGGCTGGCGCATTTTGGTTTGGAAGGTATCCCGTCGCCCGCTTTGGTGGGGCGCATCCTGACGCGGACGCAGGGCAATCCCTTCTATATCGAGGAATTCTTGAATTATCTGCATCAACAAGGGCTGGATCCGCGCCAGGAAGGCGCTTGGGAACCGGTCAACCTGCCCGATAGCCTGCACCGCTTAATTTTGAGCCGCATCGACCAGTTGAGCGAACGCCAACAGGCTACGCTCAAGGCCGCCAGCATTATTGGGCGTTTGTTCCGGGCCGCGTGGTTGTATGAATATTACCCGTCGTTGGGCAGCCCGGAACAGGTTTCCGCCGACCTTGAAATTCTAAACCGCCTGGAATTCACCGTATTGGAGGCAGTCGAACCGCAGTTGGCCTATCTTTTCAAACACGTCATCACCCAGGAGGTGGCTTATGAGAGTCTGGCTTACGCTACGCGCGCCAGCCTGCACGAGCAGTTTGCGCGTTACCTGGAGCAGGTCGCAGGCGAGGATGTAGGGCCGTTTTTGGACTTGCTGGCCTGGCACTACGAACGCAGCCAGAACCTGCCCAAGAAACGCGAATACCTGCGCAAAGCCGGTGAAGCCGCCCAGAACGCCTTTGCCAACGAAGCCGCTCTTTCATACCTGGGGAAGGCCCTGGCGCTGGCGCCCGAAGACGATTATGCCGAACGCTTCGACCTGCTGTTTGTCAGGAAGCAGGTTTACGACTTGCTGGGTGAGGTCGAAGCTCACAAACAGGACATGACCGGCCTGGCGGCCCTGGCTGAGAACCTGGATGATACCCGGCGCGCCCAGGCGGCCCTCAGCCGCTCGAAGTATGCGCATGAAATCAGTGATTACCCGGCGGCGCTGGTCGCTGCGCAGCAGGCAGCGATCTTTGCCAGGCGGGCTGGCGCGCATGAATACGAGGTGCGTGGGTATTCACAATGGGGAAAAGCGCTGGAGGAACAGTCTCATTATGCCGAGGCGCGCGCGCAATATCAACAAGCCCTGGCCCTGGCGCAGGCGATCCACCTGACCAATTGGATGGTAGCTATTCTGCGCGGTCTCGGTGATCTTGATATCCATGAGGGGAATTATGACAGCGCGCGGGCCTACCTGGAACGCGCTTTGCAGGTGCAGGGCGAAGGGAGCAGTCATCGCCTGAACCAGGCTGCGGCGCTATATAGCCTGGGAGCGGTTGCTTGCGCTTGTGGCGATTTCAGCAAGGCCGAAGCTTATTATGAGCAGACCTTGCAGGCTTTTCGCCTCATGGGGAAACGGCGCTTTGAAGGCATCACACTCGGTCAGATCGGCTATTTTATTGCCGAACAGCGCGGCGATTATGCCAAGGCCCGGCGCTGTTGTGAACAGGCTTTGGGCCTCTTGCAAGAGCCGGGTGAGCGCTACGGTCAGATGTCTACCCTTTCCAGTCTCAGTTTTCTTGATCTTGCGCAAAATCATTATTTGGCAGCCAGAATTGATGCAGAGCGAGCGTTGTCGATCAGTCGAGAGATTGGTGATAGATGTTATGAGGCAAGATGTCTTGCGCAACTCGGCAGGATTGCCGACGAACTGGGTAATTATGCCTCCGCAGTGGCTTCCCATGAGCAGGGCCTGTCCATTTCGCGCGAAATTGGTGATCGAGATGGAATGGGTCAAACATTAATGGCTTTGGGCATGGCTTTTTATCATGGGAGCCAGCCTGAAGCGGCGCGCGAAAACGGCCAACAGGCGCTCGCGCTTGCGCAAGAGACCAAAAACAAATGGTCGCAAACGCGCGCCCTGACGCTGCTCGGCCATGCCTTGCGCGAACTGGGCGATTTGGAGGGGGCGGGCGATGCGCACCGGCAGGCTTTGGCGCTGGCGCTGGAGTTGGGCCTGCCGGATTGTTACGTCCGGCAGGCCCAAACCGGCCTGGCCTGTATTGCGCTGGCGCAGGGCAACCTGGCCGAGGCGCAAGCGCCGCTGGAGACGGTTTTGGATTACCTGGCAAGCGCCGCGCTGAGTACGATGGACGAAATCTTTTGGATTTACCTGACCTGTTATCACATCTTGGAGGCCGTCGCCGATCCCCGGGCGCGCGCCACGCTGGAAGCGGCGTACCATCTGCTGCAAACGATCGCCGCCGGGATCGACGATGAGGCCCTGCGGGCTTCGTTCCTGCAAAACGTGCGCTGCAACCGGGAAATCGTGGAGGCGTGGGAGAGCAGAAAGACTTCGGAAGTCTGAGGGTGTAGGAGCCATCGAGGAGCCATCGAGGAGCCATCGAGCTCCCATCGAGTTCTCATCGAGCGACACAAGGGCTTTTTCCTTGCAGCCTTTTGTCTGCGGCAAAGTTTGTGGGGCAAGCTCGTCTTGCCCCTCGTTCATGCAAAACACGCGCTGCAACTGGAAGATTGCGCAGGCGTGGGAAAGAAAACCCTAAAGGTCTGCTGGCCCGATCGATCAGCTTTTATGTCGAAATTTTTTGCCGGAGTATGCGCTTTTAGGCTGGAAAGACCTTTAGGGTTTTTGACGGTGGAGAGAACAAAAAACGTAAAAGGTCGAACAAATTTGTTCGACCTTTTACGTTCAGGTGGAGATGGCGGGAATCGAACCCGCGTCCGAAAGATTCGTCCCGCGGAAATCTACGAGCGTAGCCGGTCGAGCGTGTCGTCACAGGCGGCTCAATCGGCAAAACCGGCCTGTGACCATTCACTTAAGCCCGAAGGCTTTCTTTCGCGCGGTTAGTGAAGTGGCAGCGCGGCACTCCGCCTTTTTGACGCCCACTCGCTCACCCGGCGGAGTACGGGAGCGGTGGACGCGGTCTCCTGAGAGACCGAACGCTTTTTTGCCTTTACTGCTTACGCAGCGAGGGACATCATAGCGTATTTTTGGTGGGTGCTGTTAGCACTTGATTTTTTGCGCTGGTTTCGCGAGTTCGGCGCCTCTCGGCTCGCATTCCGGGGCCAGCCTCTCCCGTCGAAGCCGGTCATCCCCATGTGTGGGATGTTCCCGATTGCGTTAAAATTATAGCACAGTGAGGCGGTATTGCGTGTTGCGTATTTCGTATCTCATTGGGAGTTGTCGTGATAAACCAACACATTTGGCGGTGCGGCGTAGGTCGGACACTTGCACCGAACGCAAGTGCGGTGTTGCCAATCCGACTTACAGGTGATGGTGCATCATGTCAACTCCGAGAGAGCCTATTTTGTATTAGATTTCTACTCTCTAAATATAAATCTCGTTCTCTCTACTCTCGTTCCTTCGTATTCGATGCCCAGGGCCGAGAGCACTTCTTCGGGGCGGCCGGTGGCGGATTCGCGGGCGGCGAGGCGCATGAAGATGCGCGGGCGGTTTGCGCTGTCGGGTTCGATCTGCCGCAGGTCTTCGATCAAGGGCCGCAGGTCGTAGGGTTTGTCGCGGCGCTCACGGGGCAGAGTTTCGGCGGCTAAAACGGCGGCCAGGCTTTGGGCGAGGCGGTCTTCGTCGAATTCGTCAAAAAGGGTGACTTCGTACTCGGCGGCGATGATTTGGGTTTGCAGCGGCGGGCTGCTTTCGGCGATTTCTTCGACTTTGAGAATTTTCAAGCCAGGCGGCGCGGCTTGTTGCAGGCGCTCTGGCAGCGCGGCCAGCTCCACCTGGCCGGTGATGCGCATGTCCACCAGTTCGCAGCGGCTCGAAAAGCCGAGCGGCAGGGCGGCGGCCAATTGTATTTTGGGCTGCGGGTGGAAGCCCTGGCTGTAGGCCAGCGCCAGGTCGGCGCGGCGGGCGCTGCGCTCCCAGAGCTTGTGCAGGTCCAGGTTGCCGGTGTAGCGCAGCGCGCCCTGTTTGGCAAAGGTGATGCGGATTCTCATGGCATGTCCTGTGGATATAGTTCTCCAGAAAAGTCTTTTCCACAGATTTCGCAGATTGTCGCAGATAAACCTTAAAAAGTCTCCCCGTAGGGACGTCGGGACAGGTGTGCGTAAATCGGTGAAATCTGTGGATCAGATTGGAAAGAATTTTTCTTGATGCCTGTATTGGGTCATTGGGCAGCCATCCCGATGGTTTGCGGGCGCATTTTCCCGGCGTACAGGTGAACGTAGGCGACGATGATCGTCAGCAATACTGTCAGGGTTTGGCTGTAATCGAGGAGGATGAAACGCCCCGTGGGTTGCGTAATGTCCTGCCTGCCGAAGGCGATATTCAACAGGAGGGCCAGCGCAGGCAGGAAGAGCGCAGTGATCCAGATTGTGTTTTTAAAAGAGAGATGCTTTATTTGCACAAGCAAGTATACTGCGGGCGCCAGCATGGCAAAACTATAGGGCTTCGCGCGCGGCAGGATCAGCGCGACGACCAGGAAGGCAAAGGCGAAGAATTGGTAAAACGCGGCATCGGCTTCCAGGGGCTTAATTTTGTTGTAGACAATGACCAGGAACGAGGCGCCAGCGCCTGCCAGGACGACCGCAAAAAGCGGGGCGAATTTCAGGGGGTCCAGGTTTAAAAGTTGGGCGATGAAATAGGTGAAAGACGGGTCGTAAAGCCCCGCCGTATCTTGCAGGACTTTTTGTTGGTCGCCGGCGGCTCCGAATACTTGCATGACGAAGGGCTGCATCAAATGCGGGTAGAAGATGGCCGAAAGCGCCAACGGCGCGGCAAAGGCCAGCAAGCCGACCAGGATGGCGCGGATGCGCGCAGACCTGGTGGACGGAATGCAGAGAAACAGGAGCAGGTAGACAATGGGGATGAGCTTCAGGCTGGCTGCCAGGCCGAACAGGGCGGCAGATGCGTCCCATTTTTGTTTCTTGAGCAGCGCAAATCCGCAGGACAGGAGGAAAAATTCGATGATGGCGAAGTTGCCTGTATATAAAATCCAGCTAAACCCGACAAATGCCGCCAACGAAATGAGGATGGCTGAACCCCATTCTTTCCTGGAAGCCCAAAGCATGGTTGAAACCACGAGCAGGAGGGTATAGAACAGCGGGTAATTCTTTTCCAGGTTTAAGGGCGGGGCGCACAGCAGGCCCGCAAGTTGCAAGTAAATGGGCTGGTAAACCCAGGGTAAAAGACTCCCGGCCGCTTTTGTGGCGTATGGATCGTTGCCATAGGCGGCCACCGACGCAGCCTGGCAGTAGATATGCGCGTCGTGGCCGTATTTTCCATGAAGGATCAGGAATGCTATGGCAAGGACCAATCCCAACGATACGCCGGTTAGAATGAGAGATAATGTGGTGCGAAATTTCATGATCAGGTAGGCCTATTTTCTTGCCAGGTGATTGCCCAGGCTCTTGCCCGTGGTGGCTCAAATAGAACGCGGATCAGTTCAGATTATGCGGATTCGCGCGGATTCTTTTAAGTTTTATACCCTGACGGACACTCGTCTGCGAAAATAGTGCGGGTACTTCGCGGGCACGATGTCAGATCAATCTGCCGAACCTGTACTGAGCCGTTGGATTGAGCCTGCCTGTGGCCGCAAGGCTATCGAAATCTTGTCGAAGCATCCGCGTTCTATTTCCTGGCGGCTGAGGGGTTACTTTGCCGGGTGATGTACGAATTCCTGAGCGCCGGGCAGGCTGGGTACTCAGTCTGCTGCTGCCGGCAATTCCGCGTTGACTTTGCGGGGAGGTGATTTGACTTCGGGGCACTTCCAGGCTTCGCCGGGGTTGTCGCGGCGCGCGCCGCTGAAGGTGGGCAGGATGCCGCAGGCGAAGCATTGCAGGCGGCAATCGACGCGCATCTGGCCTTCGAGCGACTGGCGGAAATCCTGGAAGAGGAAGTTCTTGCGCATGCCTGCGCTGATGTGGTCCCAGGCAAAGATTTCGTCGGTGCGGCGCGGACGGTGGGTGTAGAAGGCCGGGTCGAGGCCGTGTTCGGCGAAGGCGTTCATCCAAATGGCGTATTTGTTTTCTTCCTGCCAGGCGTCGAAGAGCACGCCGTTTTTCCAGGCGGTGTAAATGACTTCGGCGGTGCGGCGGTCGCCGCGCGTCAGCCAGGCTTCCAGCAGGCTGTCGGCGGGGTTGGTCAGGGAGAGTTTGATGTTCTTGTCGCGCAGTTCGCGCCGCAGCAGGCTTTGTTTGGCGCTGATCTGCTCAACGGTATCGCAGGCCACCCACTGGAAGGGGGTGTGCGGCTTGGGGACGAAGGTGCCGACCCCGGCGTGGAGTTTGGCTTTGTTGCCGATGACTTTGCGCCCTTCGGCGATGACGCGCTTGCACAGGTCGGCGATGGCCTGCACGTCTTCGATGGTTTCGCTGGGGTGGCCGATCATGAAATAGAGCTTGATGGTGGCCCAGCCGCGACGGTAGATTTCGCGGGTGGTGTTGATCAACTCTTCGTCGGAGGTGAATTTGTTGATGATGCGGCGCATGCGTTCGGTGGCGGCTTCGGGCGCGAGCGTAAAGCCGCTGCCGCGCCGGTCGCGCAGTTTGTCCATCAAATCGACCGAGACGCTTTCGATGCGCAGCGAGGGCAGCGAAACTGCCAGGTGTTTCTCGGCAAAGTGGTCGCCAACTGCGGTCACAAGATCGACAACATGGGTATAATCAGAAGACGACAGCGAGAGCAGCGCCAATTCCTCGAAGCCCGTCGAGCGGATGGCCTCTTCGGCGGCCCGCACGACTTCTTCTACGGAGCGCTCGCGCACCGGGCGTGTGATCATGCCCGCCTGACAGAACCGGCAGCCGCGTGTGCAGCCGCGCATGATCTCAATCGAGACGCGGTTGTGGACGGCTTCGATGTTCGGGACGATGAAGGTGGTCGGCGGCGGCGGCAGTTGCGCCACGATGCGCTTGACGACCGGGTTGGCGAGGCCGCTGATGAGCGTTTCCACACCTGAGAGGGTGCCGTCGTCCTGGTAGGTGGTCTTGTAGAAGCGCGGGACGTAGACGCCCGGGATTTTTGCCAGCGCCCGCAGCACGGCTTCGCGCGACAGGCCGTTTCGTTTGCCGGCCTGGACGGCGTTGATAATGTCGTGGATGACTTCTTCGCCCTCGCCGATGGCAAACGCATCGATGAAGGCGTGCATTGGCTCCGGGTTCATGGCGGCGTGTCCGCCGGCGATGATGATCGGGTGGGTCTCGTCGCGTTCGAGGGCGCGGACGGGGATGCCGGCCAGGTCGAGCGCGTTCAGGGTGTTGGTGTAGAGCGTCTCGTAGGGCAGGGAAAAGCCGAGGATGTCGAAATCGGCCAGCGGGTGGTAGGTTTCGAGCGAATATAACGGAATCCCGTTGGCGCGCATTTGCGCTTCCATATCGCGCCAGGGCGAATAGGCGCGTTCGGCCAGGGCGTCGTCACGCATGTTGACCTGGTCATAGAGAATTTTCAGGCCGACGTTGGAAATGCCGATGTCGTAAATATCGGGAAAGACCAGGGCGACTTTTGTCTGCACGCTGGCCCAGTCTTTGACGGTGATGTTCATTTCGCCGCCCACGTAGCGCCCGGGTTTGGTCACTTTTAAAAGAATACGGTCGAGTTTGCGTTCTATGTCAAAGGAGGTTAACATAAGCGGATTATACCTGATAAAATTAGTCCAAATGATGTAGGCCCAATGGGCTACTGCGGATAACCGACTACATCTTATACAATATATCCTGAACACCATACAAACTTTTGGAGGAACCTATGAAGAGAATCGTTGTTTTGTTTTTGGCTTTGGCCTTTATTTTGACGGCCTGTGCGTCTCCTACGCCGGTGACGATCGTCATCACAGTCGTCCCCACCAGCGCGCCGGCTGTGGCGACCGAGCCGCCAGCGGTTGTGCCGACTGACACGCTTGCCCCGGTGGTTGTTGCGCCGACCGACACGCTTGCCCCGGTGGTTGCGCCGACCGACACGCTCGCTCCGGCAGCGCCGACCAATACGTCTGCCCCAGCAGGGCCGACCAACACACCTGTCCCGGGCATCACGGCGACCAGTACCAAGCCGCCAGCCGTGGGTGGGGATGTGTTTACTAACATCACCCGGGATGTCGACGCCTTCTCGCTGAGATGCTCTCCTTCGCAGCTCAATTTCAGTCTCACAAGCATCAATCCTGCGATTACCGGCGTTATCATTTACTATCGTGTGTACGACAAAAACTCGACCCTGAAGCCCCCGGCGCTGATTGCCGGTCCGAATATGGTTGGCGACAAGAAGGGCAATTTCACTTTGGCGTTTTCGGCGCTTAATATAAATCCCGATATGCGCAATGTTGCAACCGGTTGGTTTGAGTATCAGTTCGTGGGTCTCAATAAGGTTGGGAACGTTGTTGGGCGCAGCGATATAATTTTGAAGCAGGTTACTTATACGCTTGAGTGCCCGTAAATCGTTTGAGATTTGAAGAATCATTTCAATATTCTGGGAAATTGTTGTCAGAAGGTGGTTTCGATACGGCGGCGGAACAACACCGCCGCCTACTCAACCACCGATTATTGAGATGATATGATTTGAAGAATAAATAAAGAAGAAGCTGAGGACGGTTCTGTTCTCAGCTTCTTCTTTTGATACGTCTCTTTTGGTTACTACTCAGGCTCTTGCCTGTTATGGCTCAAATAGAACGCGGATTCAGCGGATTGGTCTGATTTTCGCGGATAAATCTTAAAAAATCTGCGTAAATCCGTAGCATCAGCGTCATCCGCGTTCTATTTCTTACTGGCTGAGTAGTAACCTCTTTTGGCGCTATACGGCAGCGGGTTTTTTCGCCAGCATTTCCCGTCCGAAGTGCCACACGGCGCCCAGGCCGAGCAGGACGACGGCGCACCAGACCAGCGGCCCAAGGAACGGGATGGCAACCAGAACGGCATAGATTACTACGCCGATGACCAGCGGCCAGTATTTGTTTTCGGCCATCTCAGGTCGGATGCCCGCCAGAATGAGCTTGCCGCCCAGGATGCTGACAATGATTTGCGCCACGAACCCGATTGCCAACGCAAAGCTGACGACCAGGGCGAACATGGCGAGTAAGCCGAAGAATAAAATCGCGCCCAAGATACCCCAGAGCGTCAGGAGGCCCGAAGCGATTCCGCCAACGAGCATGGCGATGGGGATCATCAACAGGGCAAAGAAGAAGGCGGCAATATAGACAATACCCCAGCCAAGCGACGGCAGGGGAGCCGTCTTGATACGCTCAGTGGTGGTTTTGATAAAGGATGGGAAGAGCCAGATCAGCAGCAGGCCGAGCAGGAGCAGGGTGATGATGGTGCGGACGATATTCAGCCCGCCATCGATCAGAAGCTCGGTCGTGGTGGGTTGGGGAACAGCTTCGTTATCTTTGGGTTCCCCATAGGTAACTTTGCCTGCGACCACTCCGGCAGGGATATTTATCTGTTTTGAAGTGGTGTATTCCAGCGTTCCGCCGATTTTTGCGGCAGGATCGATCGTCAGCCCCGGTTTGACGCTTGGGACTTTTATGCTGCTACCGGGTATGACAATTCCCGGCGCGTTGCTATCGCCTTGGTCTGACCTGCCGACATCGGCTTTTACGTTGCCGCCTACTGTGTTGCGCAATTCCAGGCTGCCGGCGGCGACGTTAACGTTGCGACCGATATCGCCTGCCAGCAGCGCCTGCCCGCCTGCGAAGACGGCGTCCTGACCAATGCTGCTGCCTTTGCGGGTTTCCAGGCTGGCACCCGCGCCGACCAGGTCGCTGCCGATTGTAGCTTTTTCGCCAAGCAATAAGGTCGCGCCGGCGATGCGGGCGTCATCCTTGACGGTACCGTTGATGATGATATCTCGCCCGGCAGCGATCAAGTCGCCTTCGACGGTGCCGTTGAGGGTGATGGTTTGGGCGAAGGCAACCAGGTCGCCTTTGATCGTCCCATCCACCACAATGGTTTGGGCGTTAATGTAAAGGTCATCGTTGACGACTTCGCCGGCGGGGATGGTGACAGTATCGCCGCTGCGGCCATCGAAGGCCAGGGCCGGGGTGGCGATGCTAAAAATGAGCACGGTCAGCAAGGCCGCGCTGACCAGAATGCGGATCAAAGGTTTGCGAAGCATACATATTCTCCTCGTAGACATGAATTATTGGAACCGGTTTTTCGATGGTCTTTGAATAAAAGATATACGTTGTGATTGCGGGGAAAGTTGTCAGTAAAAACGGCCTTGCCCAGCCTGCAAACAAAAAAGCGCCGGGAACGGATGAATTTGTTCCCGGCGCTTTTTTGGTCCTGGCGGCATTATTCCCCAATAATTTTCACCAATACACGTTTGGCGCGGTGGCCGTCGAACTCCCCGTAAAAGATTTGTTCCCAGGGGCCGAAATCGAGCTTGCCGCTGGTGACGGCCACAACGACTTCGCGTCCCATGACCTGGCGTTTGAGGTGCGCGTCGGCGTTATCTTCACCGGTGCGGTTGTGCCAGTATTGGCCGACGGGTTCGTGCGGTGCAAGTTGCTCCAGCCAGGCTTCATAATCGTGATGCAGCCCGCTTTCGTCGTCGTTGATAAAGACGGAAGCGGTGATGTGCATGGCGCAGACGAGGGCCAGACCTTCCTGGATGCCGCTCTCGCGCAGGCATGCTTGCACTTGCGGGGTGATGTTTACAAAGCCTCGCCGGGAGGGGGTGTTGAACCAAAGTTCTTTGCGGTAGGATTTCATGGCTGCCTCCAATTGATTGTGCGTTGATGCCTGGAATCATACTTCAAAAGTCGAATAATGGACGGGAAAAGATTTGTGGGTATGCCACAACTCTTACAAAATACAGCACACAATTACCTCCATGTGTCGGTGCTCACAACTGAACTGGCGCCGGCATAGACATCATTGAGAATCAAAACTGGGCAGAGAGTCTCAACTGCCCAGTTTTGATCTGTCCTTTAATTATGCTGGTTTTGTGCCTAATTGCCCTTGCTTGCTATGGCGCTATGTCCCTACGGGATAATGATATACGTAATCACCAACTGCGGACGACTTGTTGCTGGAGCGTTGCCGCTGTAAAGGCTGAGGTAACTGGCAACCGCATTGTTGTTGTCATCCATCTTGAAGCGCAGGCGGATTTGCGTCAGGCCGGAACCCATCTAATGTCTCCTATTGGGCCAGTGCTCCTCGCTTTTTTTAGTTTTTGCGTATCAAAGTCATTTGGGATTACAATGAACTGCATACGTAATTGTTATTGAAACAATTAGGGTGTGTTTCAAATGAGTTGAAAGTCTGGTATCAATAAAGTGAATTTTGGCAAACCACTTTGGAGAGAAAACCATGGCTTTCAACTCGCAGACAATT
>JBARBA010000378.1:0-4630 GCA_049792555.1 Anaerolineales bacterium | reverse complement strand
GTTATCATGTGCGCCTACTACTGTTTTCTTCAGCCCTGATTGTTACGTACAGCTAAAAATTTAAACAACTTTTGCCAACTTTTGCAACCATGATGCAATCTGCGGGAATGAAGATTGCAGGCAAAATAAGAGTATGGATACTCCAATTTCTGTCCCCCGCAAAGAAAGCGTGGCGCGCATCCTGGTGGTGGATGACCATCCCAACACCGCCACCACCCTGGCGCGCGCCATTTCCCAGTTGGGCGATGGCGTCGAGGTCGTGTCGGCCACCAGCGGCAAGGAAGCCATCGAATATGCCAACGGCGGCGCATTCGACGTGCTGATTACCGACATGATGATGCCGGGCATCAACGGCCTGGAATTGATCGAGCGTTTGCAGGCCCACCCGGGCGGCCGCCCGGCGCACAACATCCTGATCACCGCCTATGACGTCCCCGGCCTCAAAGAGTCCGCGCGCCGCCTGAAAGTCAATGAAGTCATCATCAAGCCGGTGCGTCCTGAACATATTTACCAGATTGTCAGCAATATCCTGGGGGGTATGGGCCACACCAAAGCAACTGCGCCCCCGGCGGCAACGGAAGCCCACCAGCCCTTCAAAATCCTGATCGCAGACGACATGCCCGATAATATCACCTTGCTCACGCGTTATATGCAAAGCGAGGGCTATAACTACATCACTGCCGGCAATGGTGTGGAAGCGCTCCAGAAAATCCGCGCCGAAATGCCGGACCTGATTTTGCTGGACGTCAATATGCCCCAAAAAGACGGCTTCGCGGTGCTGGAGGAATTGCGCGGCGACCCTGAAATTCAGTACATCCCTGTCATTATCCTGACAGCCGCGCGCATCAATTCGGGGGACGTGCAATCCGGGTTGAACCTGGGCGCGGATGACTATGTCACCAAGCCATTCGACAAACGCGAATTGTTTGCGCGCATCCGCACTAAACTGCGCGTCAAAGAGGCCGAGGACGCCATCCGCCGCCGCAACCGCGAACTGAGCGTTTTGCCTGAGATTGCCAAAGAATTAAGTGCCCGCTTGGATATTAACGACCTGGTCTCCATTGTGCTGCACCGCACCGTTGAAACGATGGGCGCGCTGGTGGGCCACGGCATTATTTTCCACCCGACCGCGCCCCTGCGAAAAACCTATCATATCTCCACCTCGGCGTCGGACAAGAAAATACCGTTTCCGCAATTGGATGCTTTGATCAAGGAAATCGAAGAGAGCCGCCAGAGCAAGATCATCGAGGATGTGCGCAACGACGCAAACTGGCAGGTGGCGCCGGACGACCCGACCCGTTCGGCGGTGATTGTGCCTTTGGTGGGCCGCGAAAAGTTGCTGGGGTTGCTGATCTTGGGGCACGAACAAAGCCATTATTTCAAAATGGAGCACTTGATCCTGCTGCAGGCGATTGCCAGTCAGGCCACGATTGCCGTGGAAAATGCGCAGCTCAACGAGCACATGGCGCGCGAACAGCAGCGCTTAAGCGCGGTCCTGCAAAGCGCGGCAGACGCCATCCTGATGTTCGATGAGCAGACCTGTTTGCAGCTCTACAACCCGGCGGGCCAAAAATTGTTCGGCGATTTCCAGGACAAGCTCGGCAAACCGCTCACAGAAGCTTCTGGCTACGAACCTTTTGCACAATTACTGCAACAGGCCAAGCTTGGAGGAGATTTCACTTCCGGCGACATCACCTGGCCCGACCAGCGCACCTTCTCGGTCTCGATCACACGCATCAAAGAGGGTGGCTATGTGGCTGTTCTGCACGACGTTTCCAATTTTGTCAAGCTGAAACAAGTCAAGAATGACTTCATTGCAACCGCCTCGCATGACCTAAAAAACCCCATCACCACGATCAACGGGTTCCTGCAATTGCTGCCCCATGCCGGGCCGCTGAATGCCCAGCAAATCGATTTTGTCCAGCGTATCCAATCGGCCGTTGCCAATATGAACGAGTTGGTGCAGAATATGCTCGAACTGGCGCAAATCGACCTGGAGATGAAGCCCAAATATGAAGAAGTGGATGTATGCGCATTACTGGAAAAACTGGAGCATGAGTTCCAGCCGCAGGCCGATGCAAAACGACAGAGCTTAAGCTTTGCAAAAACGGACGTGCCGCTTCGGGTGCAGGCCGATCCGTTGCAACTACGCCAGGCCTTAAACAATCTGATCGGTAATGCTATCAAATACACTCCTTCCCAAGGCGCGATTAGCGTCTCGTTGCAACATGACGCCAACCGGGTTACAATTAACGTGCAGGATACCGGTTACGGCATTGCGCCCGCCGATTTGCCCTTCATCTTTGATCGGTTTTACCGTGTGCGCGACAACAACCAGGAAAGTATTGAAGGCAATGGGCTGGGTCTGGCGATTGTCAAATCGATTGCCGAGCGACACGGCGGCAGCGTCAGCGTGGAAAGCAAACCGGGCCAGGGCAGTTGCTTCAGTTTCTCGCTGCCGCTTGCCAGAACAGTAATCAGTGTTTAGTAATCAGTGAACACCGAACACTGGAAATCGAACATTGAACACTAGAAAATGGAAGGATTTTGATATGAACACTCCTGCTCCCCATCCAACACCCACAGCAGCCCCCAAAACGGGCCTTTTAGGCCGTCTCTCCGCTTTTTGGAGTTATGAAACCTCGAACAAGAAAGCGCGCAATGCGTATCGGGTGGCGATTGTGCTGACTGTCATAACCGCATTGGCGCTGCCAAGCAATCTCGCTGTTTTTCTGAAAACGGGTCAGTGGCAAGACCTTGTGAATTTCGTAGGGGCCGCTTTAATCCCGGTGGGCTGCGGACTAGGCGCATGGTTTTGTAGGCGCGGACAAGTTGAGCCGGGCATGGGAATATTACTTGGCGGCATAGTGCTGTCATGCGTGGCCTCAGCGGTAGTCCTCCCGAATGGGCTGACTCTCTCCCTGATTGTTTTCCTGGTCAGCCTCGGCACAGTCGCTCAAACCATGACCTCGCAGGCTGCTTACCGCACCCTTATTTTTACCATCGCCGGCTGCATCATCATGGGGTTGCTGTACATCTATCCGCCCGCCTTTCAACCAGCACAGGCTGGCACCATTTCAAGCATCCTGCTTACTGGGGGGGTGGTAATAGGCATTTTTGCGCTCATCGTTGCCTGGCAATTCCGTTCTTACCTGCTGCACATCAAACTGATCATCATCTTTATGCTGGTTGCCCTGGTCCCCGCCGGTGTAGTCGTCTACTCGCAGTTCCAACTCGTGACCCCCACCGCAGACCAGTTGCGCGCCACCCAACTGACCCTGCTGTTGACAGCCGCCTTGGCCAGCCTGTTTGCTCTGGGCGTCGCCCAACTGCTGGCCGGCCCCATCGAACGACTGACGGCTGTGGCTGAACGTGTCATCGCCGGCGATCTAAGCGCCCAAGCGCGAGTTGAGTCTGGCGACGAAATTGGGAAGATGGCAGCTACTTTCAATAACATGACCACTCAACTCCGGCAAACATTGGAAGGCCTGGAACAACGTGTGGCAGACCGCACCAAAGCCCTGGCTACCTCATCAGAGGTCAGCCGGCGCATTTCGACCATCCTGGACCAAAAGCAACTGGTAGTCGAAGTGGTCGAACAGGTGCGAAAGGCGTTCAATTATTACCATGCCCATATTTACTTGGCCGATGAGAATAGCGGGGATTGGGTGATGGCCGGCGGCACCGGCGAAGCCGGGCAAACCATGCTGGCGCGCGGCCATAAGATTTCCAAAGGCAAAGGCTTGGTGGGGCGCGCTGCCGAAAGCAACAGCACCGTGTTGGTCTCGGATGTTTCAGAAGAGCCTCAATGGCTGCCCAACCCCTTGCTGCCCGATACCAAATCTGAAGTTGCCGTGCCGATCTCCATCGGCGATAAAGTGTTAGGCGTATTGGACGTGCAGCATAATGTGGCCGGTGCATTAAAACAAGAAGACGCGGATGTGCTGCAATCGATTGCCAGCCAGGTGGCTTTCGCCATCCGCAACGCGCGCTCTTATACTGATGTGCAGGCCCAGGCCGAGCGCGAGGCGCTGATTAGCTCCATCGGCCAAAAAATCCAGGGCACAATTACTGTGGAAAACGCTTTGCAGGTCGCCATCCGCGAAATCGGACACGCGCTCAACGGCGCAAAGACCCGAGTGGTCTTGAATGAAAATTCGTCTTTGGGCAAAGTCCAGGAATAGAAAACGTTATTGTCTGTGAGGTTGATTGTAGTTTTTGAAGAGGAAAGTTAAATTTTGCAGCGTTGTAAGTTTCCGCCAAACCAGGGCCTATTGCGCAACTTCCTGGTCCCAGGCTTGTAAAAGGATGGAGTATGCCCAACCAGCAACCTGTGGTTATCGATGTTAACGGCAGACCGTTTGCTTGTTCTACCGTAGTTATCTACTCCATCGTCGTGAACCCGAATCAAAAAATTCTCTTGCTCTCTTCGCCTACTCGCAACAACGATGGCGCCTGGCAAATTGTGGGCGGCGCGTTGGAAGCCGAGGAGACAATTTTAGCGGGTGTGCTGCGTGAGACGCGCGAAGAAGTTGGGGCCGATCTGTGTGTGCGCCCATTAGGAACGGTACACACTGAAACTTATAAATATGACGACAATTTACAATATTTAATTGGAGTATATTACTTG
>JBARBA010000377.1:0-8161 GCA_049792555.1 Anaerolineales bacterium | reverse complement strand
GGCCTGTTCGTCATGGACTGGCGCGTGGCCGGCTCGGTCAAGCGCTTTGACGTGGAACGCATCCACGACCAGAAACTTTCGCTGGGCGCGGAGAACCCCGTCCAACTGCGTGTGCGCAACCACAGCCGCTTCCCGGCGCAGCTCTGGCTGCGCGACGAAGCGCCCGAAGCCTTTCGCATCGAAACGCGCGTCTTAAACGGGGCAGCCCCGGCGCGCGGAGAATGGCAGGGCGTGTACCATCTCCATCCGCTACGGCGCGGCGATTACAGCTTCGGGAATTTGACGCTGCGCTGGCGCTGCCCGATGGGCCTGGTCCTGCGCCAGGCGCGCGTCCCGGCTGAGGAGCGCGTCAAAGTCTACCCGAATCTGTTGGACGTGCGTCGCTATGACCTGCTCCTGCGCCGCAACCGCCTGCAAGAGATGGGCCTGCGCCACACCCGCATGTTCGGGGAGGGCACCGAGTTCGAACGCCTGCGCGAATACCTGCCCGACGACGAATACCGCCGCATCAACTGGAAAGCCACCGCCCGGCGCGGTTCCCCTGTCACGGTCGAATACCAGACCGAGCGCAGCCAGAACATCATCGCCGTCATGGACACCGGACGCATGATGCAAAGCCCGGTGGCCGACATCGCCAAGCTCGATTACGTGGTCAACGCCGTCTTGTTCCTGTCCTACGTCGCCACCGGCAAGGGCGACCGGGTGGGGATGATGACCTTTGCCGACGAGGTGGGACACTACCTTAGCCCTCACCAGGGACGCGGACAGTTTTACCGCATGTTGGAAGTGCTCTACGCCGTGGAAGCCCAGCCGGTGGAGCCAAATTACGAAAAGGCGCTCACCTACCTGGCGCTCAAACAGCGCCGCCGCGCGCTGGTGGTCATTTTCACCGACCTGACGGGCGGACTCAGCCTGAACAGCCTGATCGCGCAGGTCTCGTTGCTGGCGCGTCACAGCCTGCCGCTGGTGGTCACGATCAGCGACCCGGACGTTTACGCGGCTTCGCGCCAGGAACCGACCACCTCGCTGGCCGTCTACCAGCGCGCCATGGCCGTCCAGGTGCTCGACGAGCGCCGCGTGGTGCTCGACATCCTGCGCAAGCGCGGCGTCATGACCCTGGACGTGCCCGCCAACCAGCTTTCGATGGCCGTGGTCAATCGCTATTTGGAGTTGAAGGGGAAGACGTTGTTGTAGATTTGTTGCGTAAGGTGACACTATGAGCAATACTTACACATATTCCTATGCCCGCCAAAACCTGGCCTCCCTGTTGGATGAGGCTGCGCGTGATGGAGAAGTCAAACTGCGCCGCAAGGATGGCAGCGTGTTTGTCATCCAGCCCGACAAAAAGACAGGCTCTCCTTTCGACGTTTCCACGGTTGCATTGCCCTTTACCACAGACGAGATTGTGCAGTTCGTGCGCGAAAGCCGCCGTGAAGGATATAGGACGGATTCTGCTTGATTTTACGGGATGCGAAAATCAGAACGCCGAGGTCATAAAGCCCTCGGCGTTTTTTTGTGTGCTTATCAAACAATAGGCTTTACCACTTGTCCGCACGCTGAATTCCATGCCGTATTGTTCGCGTTCCCGGCGCGAAAACTTCAAGTTCGGTATAATCAACTTGTGACAAATCCCGACGATAACGAACTGGTTGCAAAAGTGGCAAAGGGCGATGAACGCGCCTTCCTTGCGTTGTATGACCGTCATTCCAGTCATGTCTACGCCCTGGCGCTGCGCATCCTGCGCGACCCCATCCTGGCCGAGGAAGTTACCCAGGATACTTTTCTCAAACTGTGGAGCCGCGCCCGCCTGTACCTGGCCGAACGCGGCACGCTCCTGGTCTGGCTGCTGACCATTACCCACCGCACCGCGCTCGACCGCTTGCGACTGGAAGCTCGCCGCCCGATTCTCTCTGACGGCAATGACCCGGAAGAACTCTGGCAAAACATTCCCGAACAGGATACTTCCACGGACGAATCCCGCTGGCGCAGCATATATTTTGCCGTCGGGTCGCTTTCGCCTGAACACCGCCAGGTGATCGAACTGGCTTATTACCAGGGAATGAGCCAGAGCGAGATTGCCGAAACGCTCGGTTGGCCGCTTGGCACAGTCAAGACCCGCTTGCGCGCCGCCATGCAGCAATTGCGCCGCGAATGGGGAAACCCGTAGATCCAAACCCTTTCTTCGTAGCGTATGGTTAAGTAGAGCATAAAACCATGACATCCAATCCATGTGCGTCTTTCCGCGAGAATATTCCAGCTTATGCGCTTGGCGCATTGGATGTGGATGAAGCTGCCGCTTTGGAAGCCCATCTGCGGATTTGCGATTCATGCCCCGGCGAATTGGCTGGCTACTGCGCCGTGAGTGATGCCCTGCTGACAAGCGTCCCGCCGCAGCGCCCATCTGCAGCGTTGCGCCAGCGTTTGCAGGGGCGCTTGCCCAGCCTGTCCGGCAGGCAAAAAGCCCGCCGAGTGTGGCCCTCCTGGTCCTTCGGCCAGTTTGCGCTGGGGGCCGCCCTGGTCCTGTTGGTGGCGCTCAATATTTTTTCCTTGCTCCAGACCCAGGTCATACAGCGCCAGCAGGCGCAGTTTGCCCAGCAGATCCAGACGGGGCAGGCGGCGTTTTCCATGCTGGCTTACCCTGATACAAAGTCACTCCCCATCACCGGCTCCGGCATTGCCGGGACGCTGTTGCTTGATAAAGAACACAGCGCTGCTGTGTTGATCGCTTGGGATCTGCCGCCGCTCCCTGAAAACCAGACCTACCAGATCTGGCTGGTCGATCCAAAAGGAGAGCGGACCAGTGTCGGGTTATTCCGCCCCGAGACCGGCCAGCGGCTAACATCCAAGGCGATCTTTATGAAACGGGATATTTCCGGTTTCACCGGCCTGGGTGTGACACTTGAGCCGGCAGGCGGGAGCAAGCAACCGACCAGCCCGCGCATCTTTAAAGTCGATTTCTAACATCCATCCCCGCCCGGGTACCCGGACGGGGATTTTTTCTAATCTCTAATTAAGACAAAGTAAATCCAAATATCACTTTCGGGACGTACTCTTATTTGTAGGCTCGTTCAAGCCACTCAAAGGAGAGAAAAATGAAAAAAATGTATCTTATCGTTACCGTATTGGTTGCCCTGACCCTGTTGGCCAGCGCCTGTAGCCCGCAAGCAATACCCGCACCCACTGCTGCGCCGCTACCCACAAGTGAGCCGACCATGGCTGCCGGCGCTGCCGCGATGGTCAATGTCGGAAGCGACGCCAAGCTCGGTTCCTTCCTGATGGACGACAAAGGTATGTCCCTGTATCTCTATACCAAGGATACGCCCAACACCAGCGCCTGCTACGACAAGTGCGCCACGGCCTGGCCTCCACTGCTCACCACGGGCGCTCCCATGGGCGGTACCGGCGTGGATGCGACCAAGCTCGGCACAACCACGCGCACCGACGGCACCGTCCAGGTCACGTATAACGGCTGGCCGCTTTATTACTTTGCCAAAGACGTGAAACCTGGCGATATAACCGGTCAGAACGTGGGAAGTGTCTGGTTCGTTGTTTCGCCTGCGGGCGATAAGGTTGACCTGAGTGGCGCGGAAGCCACCCCAACCGCAACCGTTGCCGCCCCTTCAACTGGCGGCGCGGCGAGCGTAATGGTTGGAATGGACGCCACGCTCGGTTCCTTCCTGGTGGACAGCAAGGGCATGACCCTGTATCTCTACACCAAAGACACCCCCAACACCAGCGTTTGCTACGGTGGGTGCGCCACCGCCTGGCCTCCGCTGCTCACCACCGGCAGTCCGGTTGCGGGTACCGGGGTGGATGCGACCAAGCTCGGCACAACCACGCGCACCGACGGTTCCATCCAGGTCACTTATAATGGCTGGCCGCTTTACTACTACAACAAAGATATGAAACCCGGTGATGTAACCGGCCAGAACGTGGGAAGTGTCTGGTACGTTATTTCACCTGCGGGTGATAAGATCGCCAAATAGCCAGACAAAAGTTCCATTTCTCCCGTAAAGCGGGATCAGAATAAAATAAATAGCGCCACACATCTGACAAGATGTGTGGCGCTATCGTTTAAATAACTCTCTGGGAATCTCCAGGGTCAGCCGCCAGATGTAAGTTGGGACTTCGTCCCGACTTACGGGTTACCCGCCAAAGGTGATTTTAAGGCGCTCGGCCAGCACAGAAATGTGTTTAAAGACGATTTGATTGGCGCTCTGGCGCGGGTTGGCCGTGATTTCTGACCAGATATTGCCCAATCCGGTGGAGACCGTTTCTTCCAGCTTGCCCCACAAGCGCACGGATGGGAAACAACGCCCGCGGTAGAGCGCCTGGACGCTGGTTTTCCACATCTCGTCGCCGCTTTCAAGGTCCGATTGCAAAACGTCGTTGCGGGTGGGAAACATAAAAGCCGTCTTGTAAAAGCCGCGCTGCACGTCGGAATAAGCCAGGTATTCGACCAGCTTGCGGGCCAGTTCCGGTTTTTTGGAATGTTTCCAGGCCACCAGGTGCGAACCGCCCACAAAAGGGACGCCCGGGGGAGCCGCTATGCCGTAGTTTTCTTTGACAACATCCAGGGCGTACTGCGAGATGCCCTTGAACCCCATCCACGAACCGCTGACCACCATGGCCGCCTTGTCATGGTAAAACCCCGCCTGCACATCCGAAACGCCCAGCGCCTGCTCCCCCAGGTAACGCCCCAGTTTGAAGTAGTCGCAAAAGCCGTATAAGGCTTCAGGCTGGCCGATCAAGACGGTCCTGCCGTCCGGGCCGAGAAAATCGCCGCCCGCGCCCCACACCCAGGGAGCGGCGATGTGCATATTCTGCGTCGATTTGATCGTCGGCACCATCCAGGGAGTTGCCGGGCTGACGTTTTTCAATGCTTCCACGGCGGCGCTTAAGCCTTTGGTCGATTGAAAGACCTGGGCCGGGTCGAGGCCCGCCCGGGCAAACAAATCGCGCCGGTAATAGATCAGGCGCGTATCGGCGAACCAGGGCACGCCGTAAAGTTGCTTCTCGATAAAGGCGCTTTGCCACATGGGATGTAAAAAAGCCTGTTCGCCGCCCATGTGGGCAATTTCGGCGGTTGAAGCCGGTTTGAGACTATCCATGCCCACCAGGCTCGGCATCCACGTCGAACCGATTTCAGAGACATCGGGGCCCATGGCATACAGGGCATATTTCACCAGCTCCGCCCAGCCCGTATCCCAGGGCAGGATCGTCAGGATCACCTGGACGTGATGCTCCTGCTCGAAATTTTCGAGCAGCGAACGCATATCGCTCTCGATGGTGGGGCCGTGCGCCATTACTGAAAGTTCAAGTTCTTCTGTCATGCAGGTTGGTTTCCGCAGTGATGGACAATGGAGAGCAGGATACCACTTTTTGCCGGGTTTTACAATTGCATTTGGATGTTGGATGATCGTTATTTGGAGTTGAAGGGGAAGCCGTTGCTCCAAGTGAGCAATGATTAATTACAACTTTTCCCACTCGCTTCGGCTTAGATTGGCTTGACGCAGGATGCGCGCCAGTAAGTCTTTGCTGATTTCGTCTTGGTGTGGGTTGGGCAAAATCAGCCGCAGTTCCCCCTTGACCAAAAATTCATGTTTCCCTCCTGCGTAAGGGCCTTCAAATCCTGCCTGTTTTAGCGCTTTGACCAAACTATTGCGTTTAATGGGCGCAAATGCAGGCATGCTTAAGCCTCCGCAGGGAGAAGTTGGATGCCAGCCACCGCAGGGATTTTATGTCCCATGCGTAACCCAAGCACCAGCCAATCTTCCAGTCCGCTTTGCAGTTCGTCGCGGCAGGTTTCCAGGTCCCCGGCTTGCGCCCAGACGCCCTGAAAGCCCGGAATCTCGCCGTAATACTGACCGTCTTCGAGAATTTCATATTTCGCAAGATGCATGGCGCTTTGAATATAAGTAATTAACATGGCGCACCTCTTTCGAACTTGATTATACCTTACAGGCGTATCTTCTCAATAATCGGTGGTTGAGGGCGGTGCAGTTCCGCCGCCGTATCGAAACCACCAGTAACAACAATTACCCCAAAATATGAGAGGATACTTACAGGCATTATATAACCATTTCGCGAAGACCGTCTGCAAGAAGGTGATAAAATCCCTTGCATGGGCACCCTCCACCTCGTCGCCACACCGATTGGCAACCTCGAAGACCTATCCCCGCGCGCGCTGCGCGTGCTGCGCGAAGCGCGCCTGATCGCCGCCGAAGACACGCGCCACACGCGCCACCTGCTAACGCATTTCGACGTCCATACCCCGCTGACCAGTTACTACGAACACAACAAACTCTCCAAGCTCGAAGCCATCCTGGCGGCCCTGGCCGAAGGCGACGTGGCGCTGGTCTCAGACGCCGGGACGCCCGCCATCAACGACCCCGGCTACGAGCTGGTGAAAGCCGCCCTCGGCGCGGGACACACCGTCAGCCCGGTGCCCGGCCCCTCGGCCCCGGTGGCCGCCCTGGCTGCCTCCGGCCTGCCGACGGACGCCTTCCTGTATCTCGGCTACCTGCCGCGCAAGGCGTCCGAACGGCGCGCGCTGTTGATGGGAGTTTCCGCGCTGCCCTACACACTGATTTTCCTCGAAGCGCCGCACCGCCTGCTGGAAGCGCTCGACGACCTGCTGGCCGTGCTCGGCGACCGTCCGATGGCCGCCGCGCGCGAGCTGACCAAGCTGCACGAGGAGGTCTACCGCGCAGCCGTCAGCCAGGTAAAAGTCCATTTCGCGGAACAAGAGCCGCGGGGAGAGTTCACGCTGGTCGTCGGCGGGCAGCAGGCAACCGGCGACGGGAAATGGTCCGAAGAACAGTTACTCACGTCCATCCAACAAGGCTTAAAAAAGGATCAGCCAGCCAAAGAACTTGCCGCTGAACTGGCAAAGCAATCGGGCTGGCCGAGACGGGAAATTTATAACTTGATTAATACAAAAAGGTGACAGTCACTTGCGAAGTGACTGTCACCTTTCTGTGTTCAGGGCACATCCGCTTTAAAGATTTCGCAGGCTTGCAGACACTCAATCTCGATCTGCTCCAAACTGGCCGGCGCCAAAACGGCCTGGCCCCGCCCGGCTTCGAGATTGCCATCGGCCCATGCCAGCCTGAGCCTGCCGCTCAAGACCAACAGCACCCGAACGGTATCGTTACGCTCAGTGATCTTTTGGCCCGTTTCCAACGCCAGCTTGCTGACGCGAAATTCACTGACTGGCGCGCGATAGACGTAGCTGGGCGCATCGGGGGAGTAGAGCACAACCGGCCGGTCAGTAACCACGCTCAACAGGGTCGGGATGTCATTAAATTTTTTCGTCAGCCCGGCGCGGATGACGTTATCTGACGAAGCCATACATTCAACGATATTGCCCTTTAAATAAGCGTGCGGCACGCCCGCCGGGATGAACATGGCCTGTCCTTTGCCCAGGCTGTGCAGCTTCAAGAAAAAAAGCGCCAGCAGGCCCACATCGCTGGGGTATTTGCTGTTCATTCGAAGAAATAACTTCTCGCGATAGCTCAACCTGCTTTTTTGATGAATGCGGGCCGCCACTTGGTCGATGACCTGTGTCATCTCTCCCTGGTGTGTGATGGAGTTTCTCAACAATGCCTGGAATGCCAGCTTTGGCTGCCTGCGCTTTGGCAGGTGTGAAAAAGTATCGAATTCCACGAAATCGCGTAGCGCGGGGTATTCTGCCATGAGCGCCGCGATCTGGCGCGCGTCACGCAGCCCGGCCAGGGCTTGCAAATGTTCGATCGCAATCGCAATTTCGGGCTTGTGATTCGAATCGGGATAATGCGTCGGGTACTTCTGGCGCAACACCAGCGCCTGTTCCTTTGAAGGGTGCAACTGGATCGAGAGCGGCTCATCGGCCGAAAGTACCTTTAGCAAAAACGGGAATTGACTGACAAACGCAGATGCCACGCGCTGCCCCAAAATTTCCACCGGGTAACGCTGCACCAGGTCAGAGAGCAACGCCGGTTTCCCCCCGTAATTCAACTCAGACGTCCCCAGCGGGTGCGTGCCCATCCACATTTCGGCCAGGGGCGCGTTTTCCCCCACACCGCGCATGTCGAGCAGCTTCGCAATGAATGCAGATTCGCCGCGCTCACCCCACTCATAATGCTGGATTTTATTGGTCAGGATATATGCTTTGGATAAA
>JBARBA010000376.1:0-12101 GCA_049792555.1 Anaerolineales bacterium | reverse complement strand
TATTACCAGAAACGTAATTATGTCGCTTATGTTTGCCACCGCAAAGCCAGGCTGGCCCTGCTTGGTCTATCAACTATCGCTAATGTTGCGCTGTAATATTATGTAATAAACGGAAAGTAAGTTTTTCTCTTACCAATTTATCAAATAAATTAGCGACAGCCTTCAAGGTCAAAAAACGGCTTATAAAACCTGCCCAAGGCTGGTCGGCGGGGCAGACCCACTCCGTTTCACTACGGAGATTATATTGTCCACCCCGTCGCCGGCCCTTCGATGCTCGCGCCGATCTTCTGCGGCAGGGGGGCGCTTACCCGGCGCAACAAATTCGTCAATTCCATCGAACTTTTAGCTTGACATCCATCACTTCCACAAAGGATGTTCTCACGTATAATCGACATCGTCAAAACGCCGGAGGAAGCATGACGTATACATCCATCCTGACCGAAACGCGCGAGGGTGTGGGCCTGGTTACGTTCAACCGTCCGCAGGCGCTGAATGCGCTCAATTTTGTGTTGATGACCGAATTGATCGACGCCTTGACCGCATTCGACGCCGACGACGCCGTCGGCGCGATGGTCATCACCGGCAGCGAACGCGTCTTCGCCGCCGGGGCCGACATCACAGAAATGGCCGAGGCCTTGCTGGCAGACATGCTGACCGGCGGGTACATCGAACTCTTCGACGCTATTCGCCGCATCAAAAAGCCGCTCATCGCGGCGGTCAGCGGTTTTGCGCTGGGCGGCGGCTGCGAACTGGCGCTCTCGTGCGATATGATTATTGCCTCCGACGCCGCCAAATTCGGCCAGCCTGAAATCAACCTGGGCGTCATCCCCGGCGCGGGCGGCACACAACGCCTGGCGCGCGCGATAGGCAAGGCGCTTGCCATGGAAATGGCTCTCAACAACCGCACGTTGACTGCTGCCGAAGCCTGCCAGTTTGGGCTGGTCAACCACGTTTTGCCTGTGGACCATTACCTGGAGTTTGCCTTG
Source organism: Anaerolineales bacterium (assembly GCA_049792555.1). GTDB lineage: Bacteria > Chloroflexota > Anaerolineae > Anaerolineales > Villigracilaceae > UBA5195. The sequence continues at coordinate 11,115 of JBARBA010000376.1, read as the reverse complement.
TCGCTGGCGGCGGAAATCGCTTCGCGCGCCCCCCTGGCTGTCCGTCTCGCCAAAGAAGCCGTGAACGGCGCCTTTGAGGGACCGCTGTCCGAAGGGCTGGTAAACGAACGTCGTTCGTTTTACATGCTTTTTGCCACCGACGACAAAAAAGAAGGCATGCAGGCCTTTCTCGAAAAACGAAAACCGCACTGGAAGGGAAAGTAAAATGACAGACATCACCTATATGGAATTGAGTTCCGCTTTTGCCAGCCTGGAATTGACCGACGTACCCGTGGTCGCTCACGCTTCCCTGCACGCTTTTGGCCGCGTGGATGGCGGACCGGCCACGTTCGTGCAGGCTTTGCTGCAGGCTGTCGGCGCGTTGATCATGCCCACACATACCTATAACACCATGATTACCCCCAACATCGGTCCGGCCAACAATGCCATGATCTACGGCAGCGGCCAGGACTTGAACCGCATGGCCGAGTTCTACTCCCCCTCCATGCCCGCCGACCGGCTGATGGGCGTGGTGCCCGAAGCGCTGCGCCAGCGTCCCGAAGCCAAACGCTCCATCCACCCGATCCTGTCCTTTGCCGGGATCCGCGCCAACAAGGCGATTGCATCGCAAACGATGGACGAGCCGTTCGCCCCGATCCGTATGCTGGCCGAAGCGGGCGGCTGGGTGTTGCTGCTGGGCGTGGATCATACAGTCAACACCACTGTTCACTATGCCGAAAAACTGGCCGGGCGCAGGCAATTCATCCGCTGGGCGCTGACCGAAAACGGGATCATTGCCTGTTCCGGTTTCCCGGGCGATTCGTCCGGCTTCAAGGTGCTCGAAAAAGACCTGCAGCCCCACACCAAAAAGCTGCAGGTTGGCAATGCGCTCGTCCAGGCCATGCCGATGAAAGCGCTGCTCCTGGCGGTGATGACGCGCCTCAAAAACAATCCCAAAGATTTACTGTGCTCCGACATTTCGTGCGCCCGCTGCAACGAAATTCGAAGATGAAACAAAAGTATCATCTCAATATTTGGGGAGAATTGTTGTTACAAGGTGGTTTCGGTAGGTTGTTGAGCTTGTCGAAACACGGCGGCGGAGAGCACCGCCGCCTACTCAACCACCGATTATTGAGATGATACAAATAAAAAACTTCCGAAGCCACGCAGGCTTCGGAAGTTTTTTTGTTTTTTTATCTTACAGCCCGGCGGCTTTTTTCAGCGCGGGAGCCTTGTCGGTGTTTTCCCAGGGGAATTGGACGTCGTCGCGGCCAAAGTGACCATAGGCGGCCGTCTTGCGGTAGATCGGGCGGCGCAGGTTCAAGTCGCGGATGATTGCGCCGGGGCGCAGGTCAAAATATTCGGCGATCAGCGCGGCAATCCGGTCGTCGGCAATCTTGCCGGTGCCAAAGGTCTCGACGTTGATCGAAAGCGGGTGCGCCACGCCGATGGCATACGCCACCTGGATTTCGCAGCGGTCGGCCAACCCGGCGGCGACCACATTTTTGGCGGCCCAGCGCGCGGCGTAAGCGGCGGAGCGGTCCACCTTCGTGGGGTCTTTGCCGGAGAAAGCGCCGCCGCCATGACGGCCCATGCCGCCGTAGGTATCGACGATGATCTTGCGTCCGGTGACGCCTGCGTCACCCATTGGGCCGCCGATGACGAAACGCCCGGTGGGGTTGACGAAAACTTTCAGGTCTTCATCCACCATGTCTTTTGGCAGGGTGGGGTAGATAATGTACTCGCTGATCTGTTCGACGATTTCAGCGTGCGAAATTTCGGGCGCGTGCTGGGTGGAGATCAAAACGGTGTCAATGCGCTTGGGTTTGCCGAAGGCATATTCCACCGTGACCTGACTCTTGCCGTCCGGGCGCAGCCAGGGCAGTGTGCCGTCCTTGCGCAATTCGCTCAAGCGACGGGCCAGCTTGTGAGCCATATAAATCGGCATTGGCATCAGGGTGGGGGTTTCGTTACAGGCGTAGCCGAACATCATGCCCTGGTCGCCCGCCCCGATTTTGTCCATGTCCACCTGGTCGCCGCCCTTGGACTCCAGCGATTGGCTCACGCCCATATCGATATCGGGGCTTTGGCTGGCGATGGCCGAAAGCACGGAGCAGGTGTTGCCGTCGAAACCTTTTTCGCTGCTGTCGTAGCCAATTTCCGTAACGACCTTGCGCACCAATTCGTCGAAATTGACGAAGGCGTTGGTGGTGATTTCACCGAGCACCATCACGAAACCGGTCTTGGTGGCGGTTTCACAGGCCACGCGCGAGTAGGGGTCCTGCTCAAAACAGGCGTCCAGGACTGCATCTGAAACCTGGTCGCAGATTTTGTCAGGGTGTCCTTCCGTCACCGATTCGGACGTGAACAGAAGTTTGGGTGAATCCATAAAAGTGCTGCTCATTGTTTTTCTCCTTGTTTAAACAAAAATGCCCTTGCGGATGCTGAAAGGGCAATTTGCTTGGGAGCGCGGCTGCCCTCTCATCTACCAGATGGATATTCTCTGTCGGAATTGGCACCGTTCTCAGTTCAGTTATCACTTGTCAGTGACCGCTGATTGCTGGTCGCTGATTGCTGGTAACTGAGAGTGGTTGCCGAGGCATCATCGGGCCGAACCCTCCGCCTCTCTGGATAAGAGTTGCCGTTTAGGGGCTATTGAATTGTGGCGCGATATTACCACAGGTTCAAGTGTGCGTCAAACTTTCGGCAAATCAATCTCTTTGGGCTGTTTACAGGAATATCAGGGTAACCTGACACGGGTGAGAATTGCGCTTTCGGCCCCTCGCGTCCCCCAAATTCCGAAGAATAGAGTTAACAAATCTTTCGTCTACAAGCAAACGATAGCCGCTGTTGCGCGCGTTAATAATCAGCGTTGGATGCGCTTTGTCCACTTCAAGCGCTTCGCGCAGGTGGTGGATATGCCATTTGGTCAACTCTTTTGATTCCCTGGCTTCCGTTTGATAACCCTGAGCCTCGGCCGCAAGCATCTGTTAAGGCCATCCGTCCACCGGGCGCAAAACACGGGCAACCTGGCGCAATACTTCGGCCCAATCTGGTATGTGAAAAAGACACTCAATAGCCCAGGCGGCATTGAAAGACTCGTCAGGAAACGGCAAATTCATGGCATCGATGGTATCATCTCAATAAACGGTGGTTGAGAGATACCCTGAGCTGGTGGTTGAGCCTGTCGACATCGTGCCCGTAGGGTAAACCCTGTCGAAATGAACGGCTCTTCGCAACCTATACCTGCGGTGTAAGCAGGTGTGGCAAGCTGGGTAGCTGCCAAACCATCGTAATTCAACCCATCTAAAGGAGCTTGTTCCATGAACACACTGAAATTCCTGCTTGGCCCCATGCGCGCGCCCTTCCTGCTGCTCCCGCCTGCCTGTGTGGCGGTTGGCGTCGGCACGGCCTATATGCAAACGCATACCATCCACTGGCTGAGCGTTTTGCTGATCCTGGTTGGCGCGTTGGCGGCCCACATTTGCGTCAACGTATTCAACGAGTATTTCGACTTTAAGAGCGGACTGGATGCCAAAACGGCGCGCACGCCCTTTAGCGGCGGCAGCGGCACGCTGCCTGCCCACCCTGAAATGGCAAAGGCTTCCCTGCTGCTGGCCTGCGCGGCCCTGGCGATCACCGCCGCTATCGGCGTCTACTTTGTCCGGCTGCAAGGCTGGCAATTGCTGCCGCTTGGCATCCTGGGATTGATCCTGCTGGTGACTTATACCATCTGGTGGGTTTACCAACCGGTTTTATGCCTGCTGGCGCCGGGCCTGGGCTTTGGCGTCTTGATGGTGATGGGCACGCACTTCGCCTTGACCGGCACATACACCTGGGCATCCTTTGTCGCTTCGCTCGTGCCCACTTTTTTGGTCAGCAACCTGCTGCTGCTCAATCAATTCCCGGACGTGGAAGCCGACCAGGCGATCGGGCGCAGGCATTTTCCCATTCTGATTGGGCGCAAGGCCAGCAGCCTGCTTTACGGTAGCTTTTTGTTGCTGGCTTATCTTTCGATCGTCGTTGGCGTGGTCTTGACCTTGCTGCCGGTCTTCAGCCTGGTGGCGCTGCTGACGGCCATCCTGGCCTGGCAGGCTTACCAGGGCGCGAGCCACAACGCCGAGAACATCCCGGCCTTGATCCCGTCCATGGGCATGAACGTGATCATCTCGCTCGCCACGCCCCTGTTGCTGGCGGTTGGCATCTTTGCCGGGCGGATTGGCGGTTAACCAATGGCCGTCCAAATGCGCGCCGCACGCCTTTTTGGCGTGCGGCGCGTTGTCGTCTCACATAGGAAAAGCAAGGTTTTCAGGGCGGTTTTTTCAATTTTCTTGCACGCTACCGATAATTTCTCTGACCAAAATATCCACTCCAGTTGATGGATTTCGGTATGCGTCCCAATGGTTTTGGTTTTGTTTGCGCAAACTCTCGGAATTTTTAAGCGCAACATCTTTCAGCCTGGGCTTTAAAATATGGTAGACGGAAATTGCTTTGTCGTAATTGGAAAACCCATCTTTCCGTTTTAGAACTTTTTCAAGTTCATCGTAGTTGAGAAATTCTCCATCAGTGCGTTCAAAGTGCAAGAGATACCAATACTCAAAACACGGATTAGAAATCGCCAGTTTGAACCCCCTCTGTTTAGCCATGCGAATTGCTTCGGGCAAATGCCGTTTTGCGTCTTCACCTTTTTGTTCTATATCCAACACACACCACACTTCATCAGTCTCACTGTCCCATGTGCCCGCTTTTCGTTCGTCATTTTGAGCTTTGACGGCTTTTTCCACAACATGAACCGGATCAGCTTTTGAGCCGCTATCAAACACTTTAATGCTAAATGGCTTGCCTTTTGGCTCAAGATTTAGAATGACGTTGTGAAACTCCTTATCATCCTTGAGCGCATCGAAATATAAATGTTCTGTTTTTGTGCCTTCGCATGAAATGAGAATTCTTTTCTTGTGCGCTCTGGTGTTCTCTCGTCGCGCAAAATCTCTTGATGAACGCACCCCGCCAAAATCAGTTTTTTTGTTGCCCGACAGTTTACGTATATGCACCATTGTTAACACCCCTTCAAAGACCACTCATCGGCAAGATTGCCAACAAATGGGATCGCACCATACCTGCCTTGCAAATAATTTTTTGCCAGGGCTTCTCCTTTGCGCGGACTAAATTCAGCCAGACTGTAAAGCTCGGCGCTGCCATCTTTTTTCTTCTCAGTAAACCAAATTTGGTCTCTGCGAAATAATTCCGGGTCTAAAAGGGTCGTATCGTGGGTGTTGAAAATCAACTGAACGTTGCGGCAGTTTTCCTGTGGGTTGTGGAAAAGTTGAATAATGGCGCGAGAAAGAAGGGGATGCAAACTGGAATCGATCTCATCCACATAAAGAACCTGACGTTCTTTCAATACTTCTGTAATTACTGCGCCAATTCCGAAAAAACGTTGTGTGCCTTTGGATTCATCCAACAAAAAATTAAGGTCAACCGTTTTGCCGTTATCGATTTTATGGCGCATGGTTAAAGTTATTTTTTTCTTTTCATCAAAGATAGCCGAGCGTTTGATTTTTCGTTCGTCTTGATTGTCAGATGCACTCTCTTGCTTAAGGGAAAAAGACTCTATAGACATATCCGCATTCTTTAACATCAAAACAAGTTGTTCTTGGTTTTGAGGTTTTTGTAATATTTCTGCGATATGGTCCATGGGAATTTCATTTGTGGGCCATCCCTCTAAGCCGGGCGAAAACCATTGGTACACATTCAATAATTGGGGATGATTGTAAAATGCTGCCTGCGTAAGGAAAAGCGCATTCTCCCTTACGTTACTAATGCGCTTCTTTTCGCCTTTCAATAAATCTCCCCAGTCATAATCATATTCTTTTTTATCCCCGGCCCATTGCCGCACAAATAATTTGGCTTCCCTGCCATTCGGAGATGCGTACAACCATTCTTTGTAAATTCGCGTTTCATCTGCCGTAAAACCATACTGATAACGCACCTTATCTTGGACAAAGATTACTTCGAAATCGGTTGGACTTTTTGCTGTTTTCTCATCAAACAAAAAAGTAGGAAGATAAAACTTGTAACCGGGCATTGTCATATTCGAAACAAATGTATGGACAAAATTCAACGCTTCCAGCAAGGTCGTCTTTCCAGAACCATTTGCCCCGTAAACAACGGCGCTGCGCAACAATTTTGGCACACCCGGAATACCCAAATCCACCACGTTTTCAGGATGTTCTGAGTCAGACGATGCCACCATGCTCAATACTTGTTCATCTTTAAAACAGCGGTAGTTTCGAAGGCGAAATTCGATAAGCATAATTATCTCCTTTTTACGCCTTTATTTTACACTTAATTCTCAAAAAAGTAAAGTAAAACGGATTTCCGCAGACTCGCTCATTGCCCCTCGTCCAACATCTAAACGTCTACTCACAGCGCAGCGCCTCGACCACGTTCATGCCCGTCGCCTGGCGGGCGGGGATAATCGCCGCCAGACCGCTGAAGAACAGGGCGACGACAAGCGCAGCCACGATCCCAGATAGCGGGAATTCGTAGCCGAGCGGGAGTTCTTCACTCCTGCCGCAGCGGCGGGGATACCCCGGTTGGAGACATGTTAGAATGTGGGACAACCAAAAGTAGAGAATGAATGCTTCTGTAGGCACAGATCAGAATTTGATGGCAGAAAAGACACTGAATACCCACCTGTCGATCCACCCCAAAAATTCGTTGACGTAGCTGATTGTGCGACCGGGTAATCAGAATATAGGAGAAGCTATGAAAACAAAAATTTACGCCATTGTTATTTTCTTTCTTCTCCTGGGCTTATTCGCATCAGGTTGCGGCGCAGGGCAGTTGTTTGGGCCAACACTTACCCCAACTGCCACCGCTACGTTGACGCCCACCATCACCCCTACGCCGTACCCGGCAGAAATCACCCAAAAGGGTGCAACCATGTTGCTGATCCCTGCTGGCAGCTTTATGATGGGCGGTGATGTTTACGCTGCAGAAAAACCAGCGCATAGCGTTACGCTCTCCAGTTTTTACATGGACCAATACGAAGTGAGCAACGCGCTCTACAAAGCCTGTGTAGATGCGAATGGCTGCACAGCCCCGGCTTATGGCGGTTCCTTCACCTACCGCGATTATTATGGCAATCCCGATTTTGACCGCTTCCCGGTCATCAGTGTCAGTTGGAATCAGGCCAAGACCTACTGTATATGGCGTGGCTCTTCGACACGGCTACACCAGCCAGAACACAGCACAAAGCTGCCAACCGAAGCCGAGTGGGAATATGCCGCGCGCGGGACAGATGGAAGAACCTACCCGTGGGGCGAGGTCCTTGACCCAAGTCGGGCCAATTATCAATCCGATGGAGATACATGGTATACCACTGCCATAGACAGCTACCCAGCAGGCAAAAGTCCGTTTGGACTATACAATATGGCTGGAAACGTATGGGAATGGGTGAATGACTGGTACGATAGCGACTACTATCAACGTTCGCCATTATCCGATCCGCAGGGGCCATCTACTGGTCAATATCGTGTCGTGCGCGGCGGGGGATGGGGGAGCTTTGGCCTTATTGTCGGTCGTGATGCTTACGATCTACGCTCTGCCACCCGCTCCTTCTTGATCCCTGACAGTTGGGAAAATGTTGTCGGCTTTCGTTGTGCTTATACACCATAATCAAGGATAAAAAAGCCCAAAGTCAAAACGACTTCTGGGCTTTTTCTTTTCATACTTCATCCCTTCGATGAACTCAGGACAAGCCTTCTAACTTCATCCTTTACTCGTATCTTAACGCTTCCACCACGTTCATGCCCGCCGCCTGGCGGGCCGGGATGAGGGCGGCCACTGCGCCGAAGAGCAAGGCAATCGCCGTGGCGGCCAGGATGCCGCCCAGGGGGAAGGAATAGCCCAGCGGGAACATGATCTTGATGGCAGTCACAAAGACGTAACCCAGGGATAGGCCGCCCAGGATGCCAAAGGCCGCCCCGATGGCGGCCAGCAGTAAGGCTTCGGCCACCACCATCGCGCGGATTTGTTTCTGCGTGCCGCCCAGGGCGCGGATCATGCCGATTTCACGGGTGCGCTCGATGACGCTGATCGCCAGCGTGTTGAGCATGGCCACCAGCGAGGGAAAGGCCAAAATCAGGAACATGGCGTAAATCCCAAAGAAAGCCGCGCCCAAGATCGACTGGAGGGCGGCGTAATAATCCGCGCCGGAAATGACCTTGAACTGGGGATAGCCTGCCGCCAGCGCCTTGACCCGCGCCCCGGCAGCTTCACGGTCGGCGTCCTTTTTCAGGTTAAGTTGAAGGAACACGTCTTCGGTGCTGCCAAAATCGGCCAGCATATTGGCCTGCGAGATGTAGGCCGTCGTAATCTTGGCGTTGAACAGGTCGAACCCGCTGGCCACAATGCGGTACTGCACCTTGCCATCCGTGGTGAGCAACTCGGCGCTATCGCCCACTTTTTTGCCGGTTGCCACCAGGAAAGCGCCGTTGACGATCATGGCCCGCCCGGCGGCAACGGCCTTGTAAGACGATTCGTCGCCTTCGGTAAAGGTCAGGCCGCCGACTTGCTGGAAGGCAACCGGCTCGATGCCCATCAGCGAAACGGCCTGCCCGCCGCTCATCGACGTGGCGTAGCGGAAGGTGCTGACCGCGTCCACGCCGTCCAGTTTGCGCAGGCCATCGGCAAAGGCCGGGCTTGCGCCGACGTTGCTGCCCCACACCCCAATCGAGGGCGGCACAAACAGGTAGTCGCTGCCCAGGCTTTTGTGGATCATGCCATCCAGCGCGCCGGTCATGCTCGTCACCAGGCCGCCCGCCGCCACAATCACCGCCAGGCCAAGCATACTGGCCGAAACCGTCACCGCCACGCGCGAGGGCTGGCGGGTGAGGTTGCTCTGCGCCAACCCGCCAACTCCCTGGCGGGCATAGACCAGCGCGATGATGCGGCCAAAGATGTTCGCAAACGGACGCACCAGCGTGGGAGTCACCAGCACCAGCCCCAGCAGGAAGAACAACCCGCCGGGGATGATCAGGGCGGACTGGCCCGAATAAATGGCCGCCACCGTCAGGACAAGGGTCGCCACCCCGGCGACGAACCCGTAGCCGGTATTCCGTTTAAATTCGGCTTCTGCCAGCGAAGGGCGCAGCGCTTCGAGCGGCATGAGGCGGCTGGCGTTATAGGCCGGCAGCAGACCGGAAAAAACCGTCACCCCCACGCCCAGCAGGATCGAGAGCGCCACCAACCACGGGGAGACCACCGGCGCGCCAAGCTGGATGTTAACGAACTGGGTCATGGGGGCCTGGGCAAGTTTGAGCACGCCATAGGCCATCAAATAACCGAGGATCAGCCCGATCAACGAACCGATCAGGCCCTGGAGCAGGCCCTCTGCCAGGATCATGCCGAGGATGGTGCGGCGCGTGGCGCCCAGGGCGCGCAGGATGGCAATATCGCGGCGGCGCTCGGTGACCACCGTGCGGAAGGTGTTGAAGATGATAAATCCGCCCATGAACAAGGCCAGCACGCCGAACAGGTTGAAGGCAATCTGTCCGAGTTGCAACGAGGCGAACATTTCATCGCCGGTCATCAACGCGCCGACGCGGTAATGCTCGCCCAGCGCGGCTTCGATACTGTGCTGAATTTCGGCGTAGCGGGCCTGCCCGGCAAAGGCTTCCACGTCCAGGTCGATGACGTTGACCTTGCCCGGATCGTCGGTCATTTTCTGCGCCTGCGGCAGGTTGACCAATACGATTTCGTTGCCTGAGTCCAGGCGTCCGGGCAGGAGACCCACCACGGTCAACTCCGTCATCCCGGCGGTGGACGGCAGACGAAAAGTTCCGCCCAGTTTAACGGAAAGCGCGTCCGCCAGGGTTTGCGAGATAACGGCCGAGGCGGAATCCGAGGCTTGTAGATAACGGCCGGAAACAATCGGGTAGGCGCGCACCGAGCGGGCCAACTCCGGGGTGACGCCGACCAAATTAATCGCGCTCAACCTGTCAGCGCGGGCGGGGTCCCCATCCACAAAATCAGCCGGTAAATTGACCGTGCGCTGGAGCGAGGCCGAAACCGCGCGGACGCCGTCCAGGTGTTCGACTTTGGCAACCACGTCGGCGGGGAAGGATTCGCCCGAAACGTTGGTGATGGTGAAATCGACGTTGCCTTGCGCGCCCTGGATGTTGGCTTGCAGGGCGGCGACCATGGCGGGCAGGACGGTGTTCATGCCGAAGATCAGCAGGACGCCAAAGATGACGGCCAGCGTGGTCAGGAAGGTGCGCAGTTTGCGTCCGGCAAGGTAACGGGCGGCGAGGGTGAACTGGAGGTTGTTCATTGGGTGATTTCCTGAATTGGGTGATTTGACAATTTGGGCTCTTCCGTTTTTACTAAAAAAAGAAAATCTTTCCACAGATTACACAGATTTTCGCAGATTTTTAAAATCTTAAAATCTGCGGCATCTGCGTAATCTGTGGATGAATTCCGTCAGAGATTCTTATTGCTCTGTCTGATGTCCATACATCCAGATGGATAGCGGCACAAGAATAACGAGCAGAATGGCAAACCAGGCAATTGATTGCCAGATGGCCGCAAGGTTGATTTGATTAAGGATCAGCCCACGCACCGCGTCGATCAGGATCGAGAAGGGCTGGTGTTCGGCGTAGAGCCGCAGCCAGCCGGGCAGGGTGTTGGTGGGTACCAAGCCGCTGCTGAAAAATACGAACAACAGCATAAACAGCGGGCCGATCGCGCCAAAGGACTCGATGCTCTTGACGGTCAATGCAAACAAGGCGATGAACCAGATGTACGCCAGGCAACTGAGCATCAGCAGGCCGATGGCCGCCAGGTAATGGATGGCCGCGCCCTGCGGTTGAAAACCGAACAGGATGCTGAACCCCAGCGTGTAAAGCAGGATGAAGAAACTTTTGATAAAACTGGCCAGCACACGCCCGTTTAGCACCGCCGAGCGCGCCATTGGCAGGGAGATGAAGCGGTCGATGATGCCGCTTTCCAGGTCGGTGCAGACGCCCAGGCCCACCGTCCCGGAGCTAAAAAAGACGGTCATCACCAGCATCCCGGCCACCATGTAGTTGGCGTAATCCGTGCCGGGGATCGAGATGGCCCCGCCGAAGACGT